>JAMIQN010000146.1:0-23899 GCA_035914595.1 Chitinophagaceae bacterium
CCATTCACCACAGCAAAAGCGATGAACAAAGCCGCCATCGCCATCGCCGACAACCTCTGAAAGCCGAACGACATCAACATTACAAAGCCAATGGGCGCAAACATGACAACCCAGCCTAGTGTGCTTAAGCCTTTGCCATTCGCGGCAACGAGATAAGAGAGCAATTCCAGATTGGTGGAGAAGAGAAAGGCAAACAGGGTGGAGACGGCTAATGCGCCAAACATCCAGAGAAAGACATTCGCAAAAAAGCGCTTCGAGACCTCATGGGTTCGCGTCTGTTCCAGGGTGTATTCACTGAAGATTCCTTCCTGATTTTGATATTCCATGATGCAAGAGATCGTTTGTATTTCGGAGGCTAAAATACGGCCATGCGGAGCGGCATTATGAAAGAGAAAAGCGAATGTTTGCGCGGGCGGCAAGCACGATAGTACTTCCGGCTTTCCCTTTACAGTAGTTTCCTGAAATAGGTTTTAATGACGCTTTCGCTGAACACGCCGGAGAAGGTTTTCAGGGCCATCAGGCTTTCTAAAGTGCCTCCGGTGTCCACCGCTTTCATCGTGGTCATTTGAATGGCGAAGTCGGTGGGGGCAATGGTAAGCTTGCCTTTCCCCAACACTTTTCCGCTGTCGTCATTGCCTTCGTAAATCGTGATGAAGAGGGTAGAGGTGTCGCCCCACAGGTCGAAGCCGCGGTCGTTTTTCACGGCCTTGTAGCCATCGAAGAAGTAACTCTTGCCGGCTTCGTCATGCAGGTTCATCCTGTATTTCATCTTGAGCATATCCGGCTGGTCGGCGTCTTTCACAAACAGGTTGAAGATGCCATTGCTTACCATCAGAGGGTTGGGGGAGAGCGCCGGGGCCACCACCGTTCCGGCCATGCGGCCTTCATGCTGGGAGTCCTTCGCAAACTGGTTGATGTCGTCCGTACGAATGGTCAGCGTAAACAGAATGGGAGACGATGCAGCCTTGCCCGCATCATAGCCGCGCTGATAATCCTGCTGCTCACCCAGGCTGAAATAGCCGCGCATGGTTTCTGTAAACTGAACGGCGGGCAGGTAACCTACTTCGGGCAGGCGAATATTCTCGTACTGCTCATTTTCTTTCAGGCCCATTTTCGCGATGATCTGAGCACAGGCGCGTTCTGCCAGGCCGGAAATCGTGAATAGCGGATTGGTGCCCAGCGGCACAGGCACGATGGAGCCATCTAACACATGCAATCCGGTGTGCAGCTCACTGCCATTCCCGGTGAAGACATTGCCCAGATGGTCGGTAACTCCGCCGCTTGCATCATCGCCCATGCAGCAGCCGCCCAGCGGGTGCACCGTGATGAGATCATAGTTCAGCAGCTTATTCCATAATGCATTTTGGATGTAGGTACCACCCAGTGCGGTAGTCGCGTCCTTCATGGCTTGGCTGGCTTTCTGGAAAATGGGCTGCCGACCGACGCCTTCCCAGGAGATATCCAGATGGTCATTTTCATTCAGGCTCATCTGGCCAGCGCCATCATCGTGGCACATGATGAGGTAGGTCTGCGTGTTGTTGCTGGCACCGTGGTAAGGCCCACGCACGAGGCTCACCAGTTCCCGTCCTTTCTCCTGCAGTTTGTCCCAGGCGCCACTGTCCGTGTCTTGCCCAGAGAGGCCTGAAAGGGCCAGCAGACTTTGATTGACCACACCCACCAAAGGCCCGGGAATGCTGCCTTCCTCGAAGGTGAGGCCATCGCCTAGGCTGGGCTGATTGCGCATGTCAATGAGGCTGGTGATGCAAGGGCCTACCGGTCCCAGCGTAGGATTTTCGAAATGATTGCCCAGCCCCATTCCCTGAATTTCTTCATCGCAGTTGTAGCCGAAGCCCAGCATGTCGCCGTTGCCTGTGAAGTGTTGGCCCAGGGTTGCGGAGGTGCTCAGGCCTTTTGCGCGAGAGCGAAGCATGATTTCGGTGCTACCCAGCGCACCGCCCGCCAGAATACAGAGCTTGTTGGCCCGCACATACATCAATGGTGCATCAAACTTGTCGCGCTCGCTGCCATACACATCGAAATAGATTAGCCAGCCATCTCCCGCCTTGGCCACATGGCTCACGGCTGCGTTGCAGAATATTTCCGCACCATGCGCCACCGCATCCGGCAGGTAGTTCATGATGAGGGTGCTCTTGGCTGAGTGGTTACAACCCGTCACGCAGTCGCCGCAATTATTGCATGCCTGCTGTTCATAGCCTACGTTGTTGGCGCCATTTTCAAAGGCCACGTTGATGTCCGCATAGCGCCAGGGCTGCTTCATCTGTTCTGCAGATTTGCGCATGGCAGCCGCCTTTTTTAGCTCCGGGAAACCGGGCTTCCCTACCGGGTAAGGCTTGGGATTGAGTACGTGCCAGGCACGGTCGTAGCCGGCATCCAGGCTGGCCATGTCTTTGCGGATGGCAGTAGGCCAGCGCGGGTTGTCAAAGACACGTGGCTCCGGTTTGATAGACACGTTTGCGTTGACCAGTGAGGTGCCGCCCAGCCCGCAACCCTTAAAGACGGTGATGTCTTCGCTGACGTGGAAATTGTAGAGGCCATTGGTTTTTGCCTTTCGCTTGTCCGCATTAATCTGCATCTCGGTGGCAGCCTCTGCCAATGAAGAAGGATAGTCGCCGGGTTGAAACTCCTTGCCTTTTTCAAGGAGGCATACGCTGAGGCCGGCGCGGGCAAAACGCATCGCGGCAATGCTGCCACCGTAGCCGCTGCCAATCACAACGACGTCATAGGAAGGCTTGAGCTGGTCAATGGGGCGGGATAGTTTTCTCATAGTTTATCGTTGAAGACTTGAATAGGTGGTTCGATAAGGAAAGCCTGCGGTTCTTCGGTTCCGCTAAATCGGATTTGATCAGGATGGGACTCGGATTGTTCTGTCGTCCAGTGGCGTGGTACCCGCCGGATGCCAATGGGGTAAATGGTGAGGCTGTTTTTCTGCACATGCAGCCGGACGAAATTCTTGTAGTCTTCGCAGGCCAGCGACGAGGATGCCTCAGTGATGTGCATGTCGAAGAAACGATTGCTGCAATACAGATAGGCACCAAAGAGCGTGGCGGCACAACCGGCGCCCAGCGCACATATCAGCGGAACGAGGTAGAGCTTCTGCCACCAGGGTACAGGCGCGCCGACAGCCCAGCAGCTCACGAAGAACATAGTGGCGAGGAGCAAGGCCAACTGACTCAGACCGTGTATTGCACCAACCAGCGAGGTGAATTTGCGCGACACTTTCGTATCGGTAAATCCGTAGAAGCCGCCTGCCAAAACGCCGCAGATGACGAGGATGCCGGGGCTACGCAACAGGACTTTGCCTGCCTCTGCAAGACTTTCGCCCAGCGGCCTTCCGGATGTTGCAAGCTCATAAAAGAATTCGGGGCGGGCATTGTGGACGATGATGTAAAACGCCAGGTAGATGCCCCAAAGCAGCGCCGTAAAAAGGAAATTTTTGAAGGGAAAAATGAAGTTCCAGAGCAGCAGCCTGCGTGATTCTTTGCGGTTGGGGAAAGTGCATTGCTGATGTACGTGCCCTTCTTTCAAAGCATCGAGGCATTCAGGTAGGTTGTGCGTCAGGTGAAGGAAGGCGCCACCACCGCCGGCAGTGATGAACTGATGGCCATGATTCTCTCCTTCTTTTTGATAACGGGAGTAATGATGTAAGTCGCCGGTGATGGTTGCTGCAAGCTTGAAAGCGCGGCCCGTTGTGTCTTTCGCGTTCTGGATGTATCGCTCCACGAAAAACTTCAGTTTGTCGAAGCTGCGGTCGCCTTTCAGCATTTGGGCATACACCCATGCAGGTTCTGCAGTCAGCAGAATCACTGTATCGCCGGCCTGCATTTGTTCTTGCGCAATCTTTTTGAAATAGGCAAGCTGTGGCTGGTCAATATCCGAGTTGAGCTGGATGTCGGTAGCCCAAACCCACCAGCGATTGGGGAGAGGCAGGGCAAAGTAGCTGCGCGTTTGCTGGGTGCTCCAGATGCCAATGCCGCGGCGCTGACAAAACAGCTTGATGAAATTGCCGAGACCGTCGTACCAGTCATGGTTTCCGGGGATAGCGTACATGTGAGGCCGGTTTTCGGTTGCATCACATTCCTTCGGGTCTTCTGCTGCTGCTTCAAACGGCACTCGAAAGCGATTCAGATAAGCCTCATAGGTGGGGAAAGGATACACTTCATCACCACCAAAAACGAGCACTTTCCCGCGCTGTGTTTCTACCTGACGGGTGGTTCCATCCGCCTCTTTCCATTCCAGTGTCAGCCGTTTTTTTGCTACCGTCCTGGCTACCGCAAACGTGCTGTTGAAGCCATCGCCGGTGTCGTTGATGACGTCAATCCAGATATCGTCCTTGCCTTCGCAATATTCTTTTTCAAGCAGCTTCCAAAGCCGTTCGGTATCCATGTTGACGTCCAGGGCAGCTTCGAGTTCCCGACGGTCGGCGTAGTTGCCAAAGGTGCCGGACACCACCGCTTTCAGGCCGATGTTGGCGAGCATTTTTGGATGGTACCAGTTGACCATCTTCGCCTGCGCGTATTTCTTGAAGGGGGGCATGAAGGATGGGTTTATTGAAGCAGGAAATGTAGAATCGCTGCTCGGGATTGGCGCTTTTGTGCAGGTGTTTGTGCGCCGATGATGGACAGATGAAAGGCGTTTCTAATTCTAATGCCGGCCGGCTGTGAAAAGATGTAATTCAGGCTTTGCCCTGCGGCATCTGTAATGATAATTCCGGCCTCCTGGTTATCCAAGCCCAGTCGTAGCCCCCACCATCCGGTGATGAGCATGCTTACTGAAAAATGGCAGGTACCATTGGATTGCGCAATCGAGAAGCGTGCTTCCAGCCGGCCTTTTTCGGTTCGTTCCAACTGCGGGTTGAAAGCACAAATGCTCTTCCCGTCTTCCGCTTCAATGGTGGCAGCACAACGCAATACAACACCTTCGGTCGTGTCGTAGAAGAACAGGCCCAGACGCAGTTCCACTACCTGCTCGCGACCATCCCAAAAGATTTTTCCGCGAAACTGGGTACGGAAGTGAAACAAGGCCTTGCATGGGTGCATTTGTGTGGCTGTCGCTGCTGCATCCAGGTTGAAATCGGCGGCACCGATGCTGCGATATGCATCTGCATAGCCGAGGCTGATGAGCGTATCTGCATTGATTTTTCCAAGAAAAAAATCAGGGTCCAGGGGTAGAGGAAATTCGGGCTTGATGAGATGAATCTTCACCGGAGTCTTACCCTCCTGAAGGCGCCGTTCATTCTCCTGATGAATAGCCTCAAGCTCGCGTTGCACACCTGCATTGGCGCTGATTTCAATCATAGCCACATACTCGTGGAAGGTGCCTTTGGGGTAAACGGGTGTGTTGCCGATGCACCAGACGAGCCAAATTTCTTCGGCACCTCTACGCAGGGCTTCGAGCATGTTGCAGTCTTTAATCCAGACGGCATCCGTGTACCAGTCGTCGCCGATAGCAATGGCAGGCATAAACATCGGTAGCGACATACCAGCAATCAGGTGATCCGTGGTGACAGCATGATGCGGAATACTCTCAACGCACTTGCGCGAATAGTTGCAGACGTTGAAGCTGGCATCGAAATCCTGCAAGGCGCGTATGCGGGCGGCGTCAATGCCAAGTGCAGGGAAGATGGCCTGTCGAATGCCGTCGGCACCCTTGCCCACCTTAATGCCCAGTCCCTTGCCGGGTGTCGGTATTGCGCCCAAAAATCCGCGCAGCTTCAGCTTCCGCCAACGAGTGGCCGCTTCATCCGGGCCAATACCACTCGCCACCATCGCCGTTCCGAAGATGCCGCCTGATGTACCGTCCACATGGTTGAAGACGAGGCCTGCTTCTTCCAAAGCCTGAAGCACGCCGGCATGATACGCGAGCCGCACGCCGCCACCCGCCAGAATCAGCGAACGACGGAGCATGCTATTTCTTGAAAAAAGGGGCATCGGCAGGCGAAAAAATCAGATGGGTGAACAGCGGAGCAAGCAGACAAAAAGAAGATGCCTGTAGAAGAGGCTTGCAATATGCAGGCTCGCGTTATTGAGTCTTCATTAGGCGCAGGTAATAGAGGATCAGAATACCTGAAAGGAGGTCAAAACCGGCCACTGCGGCGGCGATAGGCGCAAAAAGTCCTTTGGCAATCCCGATAAAGACCGCAATTGAAGCACCCAGCTTTTGCAGGCTGCACCACAGGATGGCTGCCTCATTCTCCCGCTCACTGTAGGTAGCATGAATGAACAGACCTCCAAATAGAAACATGAACATGCCCACGATCGCGAACAGGTGGCAGGTTGTGGCATTCACCTCAGCACCCACAATGCGTAACACCATGCCCGGTGCAATTAGTTGGGTGAGCCCGGAGATGATGGTAATTACCGCAATGAGCAAGAGCAGGAGGCGCAATTTCGATTTCATGGCTACCGATAATTAGAGGTCATCCTTGCCTGACGCGCCTTTGCAATGAAGAAGTATAGCGTGATGGCCCACATGATGGCGAGGATGATAAATCGAACATCGTTCAGCATCATCCAGCGGTTCAGGAGGCTTTGTAATTCAGCTTCGGAATGCACGCCGGCCTTGAAGATGTCGTTGATGTCTTCTATCCATTTTTGCTGCACAAGGACGGGCACAGAAAGCCCGGGAATCCAGGCCAGCGGCACCCAGCGCAGCTTCGAATGCCATTCCGAAATCAGCATGATGACCAGGCACACAGCCATGATGGGAATGGTGATGAAGAAGTACTTCGTGGCGGTCGTCGTTTGCGGGATGATGGCATTGTAGTAGGTGTCCAGCGTCAGTGTGGTGGGGTAGTGCGGAAACCAGAAGAAATGAAGGGACCAAAACATGCCGAGATACACCGATGCACAAAACATGATGTAGGCATTGTTGAGGTCAAGCAGTGTTTGTTTGGTTGGGGAGTTCATGGCGTATGGATTGGGGTGAGCTTAGATTTTGAATCGCTGATAGTCGGTGATGGAAGGTGCCGGAGGCCACTCATCGCTCAGGCCAAGGTTGATAACGCTTTCAAAGCCTTCCGGACTGACCTTGGCAGGCATATAATCGTAGGTGACAAACCAACTCCGATAATAGTCGTCGAGCACACCATAGGCCGCCGGCATGTAGAGTGTAAAGAATGGCTTGGATTCAATGTCCAGTTCCCGCAAATGCGCGACCCGCGGATGATCGCCGATGTAGAGCGAGCCTTTGGCCGACCGCCCGATGCACACTCCCGCCTTTGACTTGAAATAGATGTACGATGCCATCAGCATATTCCTGAAATGGCTGTAATTGGTCGCACCTACGTTGATGGGAAGAATGATGCGCTTCGGTTTTTCAATCTCGACACGCACGGCAAACTGACCGTCTTTCTCATACTGTGCCGACACTGTCCGTTCGCCGTCAATAAAGTCGAGGCTGGCCTGATGTTTCGGCATGCCCCAAATGCCTTTGCCGCCCTTCACAGAAATCTCGGTGCTTACCGGAAGGTCGAGGATGAACTGCCCCGTGCCATAGGCTTTCATGAAGAGAGCGGGCAACACCGGCAGCGCTGATTTGCGAAAGTGTGTGCAGGCAAGGGCGAGGCTGTATTCGATGTATTTGCCGATGGTGGTGTCTAAGTAATTGACGACCGTGATCATGAACAAGGCCTTGCCGTTCAGAAACTCCAAAGGATAGAGGTCACCACCGGGCAACATGGCTTTTGCCTTTTTGTAGTCGCAGAAGAAGCCGGCCATGAAGGCAGGCGTCTTGATGGCTTCAATCGGCATTTGAAAAGGCACACCATCCACCAGTGTATAGCGTCCGGTGTATCGTTTGATGCGTTTCGGAATGCTCATAGGGGCTAAAATTTTAGGACGGAAATGATAGGTTGGAGGACGGTGCCTCCTGTTTATCCTGTTAGTTCCTGCAGGATGGTGGGGAAGATGTCTCGGTGCGCATTTCTGCCCAGGAAAATGTCGAGGTGGCTATAGCCTTCCCAGAGGTGCAGCGAATGAAACTTGCTTCGTTGCTCTTCAAAAAAGCGGTAGCTGTGTTCCTGGCTTTCGCTGCGAAAGCATTTGTTGCGCCTGCCTGCCAGAAAGGCGAATCGGGCTGCTGTTTGGGGAGGATGGGCGGTATAGCTTTCCTGCCCGTCTGTGGAGCACAACACGCCCTGCCTGACGCAGCGTTTCATTTGTTCAAAGAAGCTGATGGGCACGGCGCCAAACTCTTCGCGAATCCAGTTTTTGGTTTCCTGAGTCAGGTTGG
The DNA here is from genome assembly GCA_035914595.1 of Chitinophagaceae bacterium. Classification (GTDB taxonomy): domain Bacteria; phylum Bacteroidota; class Bacteroidia; order Chitinophagales; family Chitinophagaceae; genus UBA1952. The sequence goes on from JAMIQN010000146.1 coordinate 8,251, forward strand.
GCAATTCCCATAGGGCAGCGTGGCCGGCGCCATAAACAAAAGACACCATCTTGCCTACGCCGGTGTCGTCTTCGTGGTGAAAGAGCAATGCCAGATCCCGGTAAGCTTTGGCTTTGAAGTCGGGTGCATCCACCGCCCAATGTGGGTTCAGGTAGTCTGTCGTGGACTTGATGAAAGGTAGAAACCAATTCAGCTTGAATCGCGACCAGGAAGGCACGACCGGGTGTAGCGAGACGGCATTGGTCACAATGGTGGTCACCTGCGGCACGAGGCCTTTCACGGCTGAAATCATGAAGCTGGTGGAGCCCTGGCAGTGAATGACGGCCTTGATGGTCGCTGCGCCGGTGATGCGACACACCTCTTCCACAGCGGCGGGATGATCGTTCAGTGCTACCTGATCCAAGTTCCATTCGTTAGGGCTGCATTCGATACTGCCACGCCAGTTTTCGAGCCACACATCGTAGCCTTCGTTGTGTAGTACTTCTACCAGATTATGCTCGTTCGGAGGGTTGAAAATGTTGCCGCGAACGCCAGCGCCGTGCACCAGTAATACGGGGCCTTTGGTAGAGCCGGAGCCATCGCCGACGCGTTGGAGGTGGCAGGGGAAGCCATCGCGGGCAAGGAAAGGGAAGCGCTGAAATTCGGATAGGTTCATAGGAAGCTTGTCTTCGTGAAATTACTTTTCCGCTCAGGCATTCCGGCCATTTTTTAGGGGGAAATGGCATGACTCTTCAAGGGATGGTTTGTGGAAAGGACATTCAGGAAGGCGCTACGATGGCGGGTTGCCTATGCCCTCAAAAAGCCGAGCATCGAAATCCTGTTGCAGGGAGTGACACTTCGGCTACACTCAGCGCAATCACAACGGATACTTCAGAACACTCCTGCAGCCGGCTCAATAAAAATCCTTAGCCATGCAGGGCCACGTCTATGAATCAGGCTGCTGTTTAAAACCAACTTGAGCTTTTCCGCCGTCTGCTGCCGCTCACGCCGATGGAGCCGAGGAGGCTGCGCACAATTTGGTTGCCTGCGGTACGCAGCATGCTCTTCACAATGCTGTTGCTGGCAATGGATTCCAGCAGGCTGCCACCTGTGCTCTGGGCAGGCTCAGCCTTCGGTGCTGCCGCCGGCTGTGGCTGCGCTGCCACAGTCAGTTTCTGATTCAGGATTTCATAGGCACTCTCGCGGTTGACGACCTCGTTGTATTTCGGCACCAACTGCGATTTGGAAACGATGGCGGTGACCTCCGCGTCCGTCAGCACGTCCATCCGTGAGCGGGGCGGGCACAGCATCGTGTGGACCAGCGGTGTGGGAATGCCTTTCTCATTGAGTGAGGTGACGAGGGCTTCGCCAATACCTAACTGCGTAATGAGTTCGTCTGTGTTGTAGAACTCGGTGCTGGGATAGTTTTCGGCAGCCTGCTTGATAGCCTTGCGGTCGTTGGCGGTGAAGGCACGCAGGGCATGTTGAATCTTCAGGCCCAATTGCGAAAGCACGGAAGGTGCAATGTCAATAGGGTTTTGGGTACAGAAGAAGATGCCGACGCCCTTGGAGCGAATGAGTTTGATAATGGTCTCAAGCTGCTCAATCAAAGCACTATTGGCGTCTTTGAAAATGAGGTGGGCCTCGTCAATGAACATGATCAGCTTGGGGCTTTCGAGGTCGCCTTCTTCGGGCAGGCTGGCATACAGCTCGGCCAGCATTTGGAGCATGAAGGTGGAGAAGAGCTTGGGCTTGCTCTGCAAATCGGAAACGCGAAGGATAGAGAGCATGCCGCGTCCATCTTCCGACAGGCGCATGAGGTCGTCAATATCAAAAGAGCGCTCGCCGAAGAAGTTGTCGGCACCCTGCTGCTGCAGCTCGATGATGCGCCGCATGATAGTGCCCACAGAAGCCGTAGAGATATTGCCATAGGCCTGCGACAATTCTGCCTTGCCTTCATTGGCAGCCCATTGCAGGGTTTTGCTCAGGTCCTGTAGGTCGAGGAGGGGAAGCTGATGATCATCGCAGTACTTAAACAGCATGGCGAGAATGCTTTCCTGCGTGTCGTTCAGTTCCAAAATCTTGGCCAGGAGCACGGGCCCAAACTCGCTGACGGTGGCGCGTAGCTTAGCGCCGGGTTGGTTGCTGAGCGTGAAAAGCTCGGCGGGGAAGCCCATCGGCTGATAGTCTTCCAAGCCTAGTGTCAGCACGCGCTCGGACACATGCTTGCCCATGGCCGATGGGGCTGCAATGCCGCTTAGGTCACCTTTAATATCCAGCAGCAATACCGGTACGCCGGCCTTGCTCAGTTCTTCCGAAATGCCTTGAAGTGTCTTCGTTTTTCCGGTGCCCGTAGCGCCGCTGATCAGACCGTGACGGTTCATCGTTTTGAGCGGCACCCGAATGCTGAGGTCTTTATGCACCTCGCCATTCAGGACGGCTTTGCCTAAAAGGATGGAAGGGCCTTCATACGAATAGCCACCGGTGATGGCTGTCTGGAAGTCTGCTGCGCTCATAGATTTCAGGATTAGAGGGACAAGCTAAAAAGTTCGCCGCATTCAGCGGACGACAGGCCAAAACGGTTGCCCTTTTTAGTAGGCAAGAAGTTGCTCCAATTGGGCGGCCACCTTGTCGGCATTGGGCAGCATGGCGGCCTCCAGCGCTACGTTCATCGGCACAGCCGGAAGGTCCAATGCGCCGAGGGTTTGCACGGGTGCGTCCAATTGACGGAAGCATTGTTGGGAAATACGGCAGGCCAGGGCTTCAGCAAATGAATTGCGAAGCTGCTCTTCGGTAAGCACGAGGCATTTCCCATGCCGGCGGACGGCGTCAAACACCAGGGCTTCATCGCAGGGATAAATGCTGCGCAGGTCAATGACCTCTACCTGCCCGGGAAAGCGTTGTGCTGCGGCTTTAGCCCAATACACACCCATGCCATAGGTGATAATACACGCCGTAGAGCCTTCCTGCATGGCTTCGGGTGAGGCAGCCAGAGCAATGGTGCCTTTGCCTAAGGGCAACACATAATCCCGATCCGGCTCTACCATCTTCGCCTCATCGGTACCGGGCACCTTACTCCAGTAAAGGCCCTTATGCTCGAGCATGATGACGGGGTTGGGATCCAGGAAGGCAGCTTTCATCAGGCCCTTCATATCCGCCGTATTGCTGGGGTAAGCAATCTTGATGCCTTTGATGGTAGCAAGGGTACTTTCCACACAGCCGCTATGGTAAGGGCCGCCACCGCCGTAGGCCCCAATCGGAACGCGAATGACGCAGCCAACAGGAAATTTTCCGCAGGACAGATAGTTGCTCTTGCTCAGCTCAGTGACAAGCTGGTTTAGGCCCGGATATATGTAGTCTGCAAACTGCACCTCGACGATGGGCTTCAGGCCGAGGGCGCTCATGCCGGCAGTAGAGCCAATGATGTAGGCCTCCTGAATGGCTGTGTTGAAGACGCGGCTATCACCAAACTTATCGCCCAGAGTTGCAGCCTCGCGGAAGACGCCTCCCAGCCTGCGGCCTACGTCCTGGCCATAAAGAAGGGCCTCGGGATAGTCCTGCAAAATTTCTTCAACTGCATGAAGCGCGGCATCTACCATCACCGTCTTTTCGGTTTTGCCGGCAGGCTGGCGCTGGCCGCGTTCTTCGGTGACCGGGGTGTCGGCAAAGACATGGCTGGAAACCTGCGTGGGGTTTGGTTCGGCGGCAGCTACGGCCGCTTCGAATTCGCGCCGGACAAAGGCCGCTTCTTCTTCTTCAATGGCGGCCAATGCAGCTTCTGTGACGCCGCGCTGCAGCAATATTTTTTTCAGCTTAGGGCCTGGGTCGTTGAGGGCATGTTGCTCCAGGTCATCGCGGTACCATTCTTTACGCACCCCCGAAGTATGATGGCCCAGCAGAGGCACTTTCGCATGGACCAGAATGGGCTTGCGTTCCCGCCGAACCCAGTCAATGGTGTAGTCCATTGTCTTGTATGAGTCCGTAAAGTCGGAACCATCTACACGCACGCGCTCCATGCCTTTGAAGCCTGCGACAAATTCATAGGCATCCATGCTGCGGGCTTCGTCGGAGCGCACCGAGATGCCCCAGTCATTGTCCTGCACCAGGAAGATGATGGGCAACTGACGCAGGGCTGCAAACTGTAAGGCCTCGCTCACTTCGCCTTCCGTCACAGAGCCATCGCCGAGCGAGCAGACCACAACCGGTGGCTTTTCATAGCTGCGCAGCTTTTGCTGTTCGATGTATTGAATGCCTTGCGCCACGCCGGTAGTAGGAATGGCTTGCATGCCGGTTGCGCTGCTTTGATGAATAATCTTAGGCAGGTTGTCGCGGCGGGAATTGGGGTGGTTGTAGTATGCCCGTCCGCCGGTGAAAGGATCATCGGCCTTGGCCAGCAGTTGGAGCATCAGCTCATAAGGCCGCCAGCCCATACCCAGCATGAGGCTTTCATCGCGGTAGTAAGGGCTGACCCAGTCGTCTTTTTCCAAAAGGAACCCGGTGGCAAGCTGGATGGCTTCATGGCCGCGGGAGGTGCTGTGGACATACTTGCAGATCGGGCGGTTGGCTTCGTAAGTGTCGGCCATGGCACGGGCAGCCATCATCAGCCGATAGGCACGGAGTAGGATTTCCTTGGTTTGCATGAGCGGGCGCAAAGATACCGGGGCAGAAGGGAGGCTTCGGCCTTATGCAGATCAGGCAAGACTCATTCCATTTCTCAGGAAACTGTAGCGAATGACAAAGGAGCTTGCTGAATACTCCGTCTGACATGTTTGAGCGGATTGATACGATTGCTGATAAACCTTCCAGCATTCATTTTTCGGCTCTGTTGTCCCCTAAGCACATGATGAAAATTGATTTGCCGTGGGTCAATGCGGGAGTTGCCATGAAGCAGTTCATTTCCATAGCGTGGCTCCTACCTTCGCGCCGCCAATGAAAAAGACGATTACTATGGGCGCCGGCGGCCGGCTGAATGTGCCCGACGAACCCATCATTCCATTTATCGAAGGAGACGGCATTGGGCCGGATGTGTGGCGCGCTACCCGCCGCGTGCTGGATGCAGCCATTGCACAGGCTTATCAGGGCAAACGCCGGGTGGAATGGCAAGAGATTTTAGCCGGTGAAAAGGCTTTTAACCAAACAGGTCAGTGGCTGCCCGCCGAAACGCTGGCCACGGCGCGGGAATGCCTCGTCTCTATCAAAGGGCCGCTGACGACGCCGGTGGGTGGCGGCATTCGTTCACTCAACGTCGCACTGCGGCAGGATTTGGACCTCTACGTCTGTCTGCGCCCGGTTCAGTGGTTTCATGGCGTGCCTTCGCCGGTATGCCATCCCGAGCGGGTGGATATGGTCATCTTCCGCGAAAACACCGAAGACATTTATGCCGGTATTGAAGCGCAGGCCGGTACGGAGCAGGCTTCGAAACTGCTGCGTTTCCTGCAGGAAGAGTGGGGCGTAGGCGACAAGATTCGTTTTCCCGAAACATCTTCTTTTGGCATCAAGCCCGTCAGCCGTGAAGGCACGGAACGCTTAGTGCGTGCGGCAATCCGCTATGCCATTGAGCATCGCAAACCGAGTGTGAGCCTCGTCCACAAGGGCAACATCATGAAGTTTACGGAAGGCTCATTCAAGAATTGGGGCTATGAACTTGCCCAGCGCGAGTTTGGTGCGCAGACCTATACCTGGGCGCAGTGGGAGGCTACCCGCAAGGCACAGGGTGAAGACGCCGCCAATGCCGAATTGAAGCACGAAGAAGCCGCCGGCAAGGTCATCATCAACGATGTGATTGCGGATAATTTCTTACAGCAAATTCTGCTTGCACCGCAGGATTATAGCGTCATTGCAACCCTCAACCTGAATGGTGATTATATCTCCGATGCGCTGGCCGCAGCCGTCGGCGGTATTGGAATTTCACCCGGTGCCAACATCAATTACGACACGGGCCATGCGGTTTTTGAAGCTACCCACGGGACGGCACCGCGATTTGCAAATACTGACACGATGAATCCTTCATCGCTCATCCTTTCTGGTGTGATGATGCTGGAATATCTGGGATGGCATGAAGCCGCTCATCTCATTTTGGGTGCTTTGAAGGAAGCCATCATGCGCAAGCGCGTGACCATTGACTTCTACAAGCTGATGCACGATGCGACGCTGGTCAAGACCAGTGAATTCGCTACGGAAATCATCAAGAATATGGGCGGGGAAGTAGTGCCTGCTTAAGCCCGGACGCAATATGACGCAGGCTTTCCGCTAAAAGAGGAGGCCGTTGAAGCGCCGGCGTGTGTGCTCCGAAGTCGTTGTAGGCTTCTTGGGCTGAAAAAGCTCCTGAACTTCCGGGTCGTCCAACAAAACATGTGTCTCAGATAGTTCCTTGCCTAAAGGACTGGTCTCAAAAAAATGCTCCAATAAGGCACCAAAGGAATAAGGATCAAGATGCTCTGGATTTCTACGCTCGTCGGCTTCAGATGCAGCAAATATGTCTGCCATGCACGAATTGCTTTGAGCCAAATGTAGCCGTCAATATTGCCCAGGCATCAATTTATCGCAGCGTTAATAATTGATTAGGAAATGAAAAGGCTGCCCGAAATTCTCCGGACAGCCATTTCTGTGGTCGAATTATGGCCTTAAATCAGGCTGATGCTTCGGTTCACAAAATTGCTCAGTGCTTCACCACTCAGCAATCCTTGCGAGAGGAGTGCGAGGTCAAATGCCTGCCTTGCCAGTTTTTCTTTCTGACCATTTTCTGCACTCAGGATGCGCTGAATGAGCGGATGATTTCCATTCACGGCCACTTTGTATCGGTCGGGCATGGCACCGTAGAAGCTCATTCCGCCACCGCCCAGGCTGGCCATGTCTTTCATCCGGCGCATCCACTCGTCCATGGTGATGGTCACGGGCATTTCATCCGGCGACAGGCTCTCAATGCTGACCTCCATACCCGGTGAATCGGCGGTGCGGGAAAACAGCTCTTTTACTTCCGTTTGCTGTGCCTCATTCAGCACCAATTCGATAGGCGTATCCTTCTCGATGAGCTTATCCATCACGTCTGCGTCCACGCGCTTCAGCGCCGTCTTTTCCAGCTCGCGTTCCAGATAAGAAAGGAAGTGCGTGTCAATCGGGGAGTTCATCAACAGCACGTCATAGCCGCGCTTTTCAGCGGCTGCGATGTAGGCATGTTGGCGGGCAGCATCGGGTGTGTAGAGGTACACGAGGGTGCCGTCTTTATCGGTTTGCAACGGAGCAATTTTCTCGCGGTATTCAGACAGCGTGGAATAGCTGTTGTGGGTGTTTTGCAGCAGCAAAAATTCTTTTGCCTTCTCGGCAAACTTGGCTTCGCTGATGCAGCCATACTTCACAAACAGACCGATGTCCGGCCATTTTTCTTCGTAGCTCTTTCGGTCGTTGCGGTAGAGTTCGCTCAGCTTGTCGGCCACCTTGCGGGTGATGTAGGAGCCAATTTTTTTCACGGCACCATCTGCCTGCAGGAAGGAGCGGGACACGTTGAGGGGAATGTCCGGCGAGTCAATGACGCCATGCAGCAGCATCAGGAATTCCGGTACGATGTCTTTTACTTCATCAGTGATGAATACCTGACGCGAAAAGAGTTTGATTTTGTTCCGCTGCAGCTCGAAATCGGCCTTCAGGCGCGGGAAATAAAGCACGCCTGTGAGGTTGAAAGGGTAGTCCACATTGAGGTGGATCCAGAACAGCGGCTCCTCGCTCATCGGGTATAATTCGCGATAGAAGCTGAGGTAGTCTTCGTCCTTAAGCTCGGTGGGATTACGGGTCCAGATGGGCGTGGTGGTGTTGATGATATTGTCCACTTCCACTTCTTTCCACTTCTTCTTTCCTTCTTCGTCTTCGCCGTCTTCCACATGCTCGGTGCGGGTGCCAAACTGAATGGGCACGGGCAGGAAGCGCGCATATTTATCCAGGATGCCCTGGATGCGATGCTCTTCGAGGAACTCTTCATTTTCCGCATTGATATGCAGGATGACATCGGTGCCGCGTTCGCTGCGCTTGCCATCGGTGAGCTCAAATTCGGTGCTGCCATCGCAGGTCCAGTGGGCCGGTTCGGCGCCTTCCTGATAAGAAAGTGTTTCAATCTCCACCCGGTCTGCGACCATGAATGCAGAATAGAAGCCAAGACCAAAGCGCCCAATGATTTCCTGTGCATCAGCAGCTTCTTTAAACTTTTCCACGAATTCGGCTGCGCCGGAAAATGCAATTTGATTGATGTATTTCTTGATCTCCTCGCCGGTCATGCCAATGCCGTTGTCGGAGATGCGAAGGGTCTTCGCTTCTTTGTCAATGGCCACGCGGACGCGCAAGTCGCCAAGCTCGCCTTTAAACTGGCCCAGGGAGGAAAGGCGTTTGATTTTTTGCGTGGCATCCACCGCATTGGAGACCAGCTCGCGCAAAAAGATTTCGTGATCGGAATAGAGGAATTTCTTGATGATGGGAAAGATGTTCTCCGTGTGAATGGAGATGCTGCCGTGCTCTTGCATAGTAGAAAAGAGATTTTTTTGAAAAGTCAGTGCCGATTTAGCAAAGAGTATTCCCGGAGTGGCGAAGCGGTCAGAATGACAGCGGAACTGTAGCCACAAGCCCCCCGGACAGGTTCGGCAAACCGCCACCGGGTGCAGTAAAGTATGTATAGCCTTATCGTGAAAGCTGCTACAACAACGGCGTACAGCGGTGAATAGGCATTGCGAAATTCGCTAAAGAGGGGCGCTGGCTTAGCCCTACACATTCTGCCCTATTACCGCAGCCATCGGGGCCTGCCTGCCCTGTCAGTTATTTTTGGTTAGGCCTATGAACCGCATCCTGGCAGTCATCATTCACATCATTTGTTGTGTGGCATTTCTGGCCATTCCCGTATTCCTCACCTCGGAGGTCAAGGGGTTTGACAAGATGAGTCTGCCGGCTATGCGTGATCTGCTGGAGGCCACACTGACGCTTGGCTATTTCTACCTCAACTATTACTACCTGCTTCCGCGCTTTTACCTGCGGCGCTCGTATTTCACCTTCGGCCTGCTGACACTTTGCTGCTTTGCTGTTGTGATGCTAGGCCCACGCTATGCCATCCCTCTGACCGGGAATTGGAAGAACCTGCCACTGCCCTGGACACACTTGTTGCCGGACATCAATCACAACCTTTTCCGTTTCCTTTTTGTCTATCTCATCTCGTTGATGTTGCGTATTCGCGACCAATGGAAACGGGCACGGGAAGGCAAGACTGCTGCCGAGCTGGCATTTTTAAAAGCCCAGATTCAGCCGCACTTTCTTTACAATACCCTCAACACGATTTATGCTTTGGTGATCGAAGAATCGCCGCATACCGCCGGTGCCATTACGCGGCTGTCGGGCATGATGCGCTACGTGACGGACGAGGCTTCGCTGGACTATGTGCCGCTGAGCAATGAACTGTCTTACCTCGAGAGCTACGTCACTTTGCAGGAGCTGCGATTTGGCACAACGGTAGGCATTTCTTCTATCGTTACCGGCGATCCGGATGGCTATCATATTCCGCCCATGCTGCTTATCCCTTTCATTGAAAATGCCTTTAAACACGGCATTAATCCGGAAGAAGATTCGGGCATTGTGGTGCGCATTAATATCTCCAATGACATCCTGCGCCTGAATGTGCGCAACCGGCTGGTGCATGCCCGTCCGGAAAGGGATTCTACGGGGAAAGGCCTTGCCAATACCAAAGCGAGGCTGGCCCTGCTGTATCCCGGGCGTTATGAACTGACTACATCCATTGACGAAGGCGTGTATGCCGTCTTCTTATCCCTCACTCTTGTATGATCCGAGCTATTGCCATTGACGACGAGCCACCCGCACTGCGCATCATCGAGCGTTTTTCTGCCGGCATGGACGAGTTGCAACTGTTGCGCACGTTCACCAATCCGAGCGAAGCCAGCAAATTTCTGGAGCATGAAAAGGTGGACCTGCTCTTCCTCGACATCCAGATGCCCTCAGTTTCCGGCCTGGATTTTTATCGGGCTTTGCCCAAGGGCACCCTGGTCATCTTCACAACTGCTTATAGTGAGTATGCGGTGGAAGGCTTCGAGCTTCAGGCCGTGGATTATCTGCTCAAGCCTTTCACGAGGGAGCGCTTTGAAAAAGCTATTGAGAAGGCAAAAAACACGCTGACCTATCGCCAGCAACTGGCAGCCGGAGGTAAGCAGTTCATCTCCATTCGGGCGGATTACAGCACGCACCGCATTGCCCTTTCCGATATCCGCTACATCGAAGGCTTGGATGATTACATCAAGATTCATTTGGATAATGCCCGCCCCATTGTGGCCCGCCTGACCATGAAAGCAATGGTGGAAATGCTGCCCACAGGCGCCTTCATGCGGGTGCATCGCTCTTACATCATCCCGCTACAGCGCATCACGATGGTGCGCAACAAGACTATCTATATCGGTGAGGTGCCCATCCCTATTGGCGGCTCTTATGAAGAAGCTTTTTTTAAGGCATTTTGAAGCCGCAATTATGCTGAGAAAGGACTGCTGTCATGGGGCCTTCATTTTTCCGGTAATTTTGGAGCCCGCACATAATACGCAGCTTGTCAATGCGTTTTATGGCCAAGAAGTCGGAGCAGATGAAAGCAGATTTGACACGAACGCAAACGAGAAGCAGAGAGATAGTACGCGAATGGGTCCAAAGAAATTCAAGCTCGGAACGAAAGCAATTAATCAAAACGGTGGTGCTCGGAATGCTCAGTTTCTACCTCTGGCTTCTGATGAGTTTCCTGTCCTGAAAAGAAAAAATACAGTGTAAGAGTGTGGTGTGTTTTGGATGATGCAAAAGGCCGGCCTTCGTGTCGGCCTTTTTGTTGCCTGCACGCGAGAATTGCGCAGTTTCCTTTCAGGAGAAAATGGCGGATGCCTTAGCGAACGATGATATCGCTGACAACCGTCTCCCCCATGTGGCGATTGATGTTGGCAATTAAGTCGGCCTTGCCATAGAGCAATTCCTGCTTCAGGGCTGCCACATCGGTGTAGATGGTGAGTTTGCCTTCGTGCAACGTCAGGCTGCGGGTGTAGCGTGCTACAATCTTGCCCGCAATCGTCTCCCATTCCGTACGGATTTTCAGCTCCTGCATCTTAGGCTTCCACTTGGCTTTTTCAAGTAGGATGGAAAGCGCTTCACCAATCGAATAGCTGGGCATGGGTCAAATTTGCGACAATATTTTGCGCCGCTGCATTTCCGCTTTATGCCTCAGACTACCGACATGATGGGCCGCTCTCTTGAAGTGCCTGCACACCCGCAGCGCATCATCTCGCTGGTGCCTTCTCAAACAGAATTGCTAGCCGATTTGCAGCTTGAAAAAGAAGTCGTTGGTATTACCAAATTCTGCATTCATCCAGATGCCTGGTTTCGCAACAAGACGCGCGTGGGCGGCACCAAGCAGCTTCATTTGGAAACGATTCAGGCCCTGCGCCCCGACCTGATTATTGCCAACAAAGAAGAGAATGAGCGCGGGCAAATAGAGGTGCTGGCGGCACAGTTTCCCGTTTGGCTCAGTGATGTCAATACGCTGCCGGATGCGCTGGAAATGATTCGCAGGGTAGGCCTGCTTTGCGGCCGCGCGGATGAAGCAGAACGAATCTTCAGGGACGTGGCTGCCGGCTTTGGAACACTCGCAGCGCTTCACCCCCGGCGTCGCCGCGTTGCCTATGCCATCTGGCGCAATCCCTGGATGTGGGTCGGTACTGAAAATTTTATTCATGACGTGATGAAGCACTGCGGCCTGGAGAATGTGATGGCCGGTCGGCCGCGTTACCCCGAACTCAGCCTGGAAGGCCTTCGCACATTGCAACCGGAGCTTGTCATTCTTTCCTCCGAACCGTATCCTTTTGCAGAAAAACACCTGCCGGAAGTGCGGGCCGCCCTGCCTGAAAGCACCGTCATGCTGGCGGATGGGGAGATGTTTTCCTGGTACGGCAGTCGTCTGCTGCAAGCTCCCGAGTATCTTACGCGCCTGCTGCAATCATGCTGAGTTCGCATTCTACAACGCCGCTGCGCCGTGTACATCTGTTGGTGGCCGTGCTGCTTTTCGGTCTGCTGGTCGCGCTCAGCTATCCCTTCTATCGCTACTTCGTGGACCCCGATGCGGTGGCCTATCTGACGATGGCAACCAGAGCTGCGACCGGTGAGCCCTGGCGGCTGGTCAATGCCTTGTGGAGCCCGCTGCATCCTGCGCTGGTGGCGCTTTGCGTCAAAGGGGGGATGGAGCCGCTGCCGGCAGCTCAGCTCACGAATGCGCTTGCCTGCCTCCTCATTTTGGTAGCCACTTTTTCAATTTTTCGAAAGGCTGCGATGCTGCGTATGCCGGGCCTGCCTTTGCTGCTGGCGCTGTCGGTGTTTCTGTGCTATGCTCTTTACAAGCAGCTCTTCTGTGATTTGTGGCAGGTGGCTTTGCTGCTATTTTATCTGCGGCTCCTTTCCGTCGAATCCTTCCTGAAGCGGCCACAGCTCTGGGTTCTGGCGGGAATCCTGATGGCTTTGTCGGCCTATGCCAAGATATACTCGTTCTATTTTTTGCTCCTTCATTTCCCGATTGCAGTCGCCTGGCTTGGCCATCATACCAAAGGGAAATTTCCATGGAAGGCAGCCGCCACCGGACTGCTCACGATGTGTCTGCTGATGCTGCCGCTGGCTTTGCTCATGCATCACAAGTACAGGTTTTGGGGCCTTTCCAAATCGGGTGCATTGAACACAAGCTGGACACTTGCCGGGCACAAATCACTGCGTCCCGACTTTCATGCGCTCATCCCTCCGCCATACGCCAATTCGCCCTACACCTGGGAAGATCCTTTCCTGGCGGAAGGCAGTTTTCATTCCCGCTTTGAGAGTCTCGCCATGATGAAAAGCCAGATGGGGCATAGCCTGCAGGCTGCATTGCAGGGGGTAGAAGCCGCTTCTCAGATTTCTCCTTTTCTGCTCATCATTTTTCTGGCCACCGGACTGGCTTGGGTGCTGCGTTCCGTACCGTTCCCTCCCTACGAAAAACTATGGTTTGCGGCGGTGCTCATCATGCCGCTGGGCTATCTGCTGTTGCATTTTGAAGCACGGTATATCTGGCTTTTGTTGCCACTCGGAATGGTATTCGGTGCGAAATGGCTTTTGCGATGTCGCCCGCTTTTTATGCAGCACAAAAGACTTTTTGCGCTGGCCGGTTGGCTTTTGGCAGCCTCGTTTGTTGTTTATCCAGCCTATGATATGAAGGCTTTGTTTCGTAGTGGGGAAGACACCTTCCACCTCGCAAAGCAACTGCGCAGCATAGGTGTTGAAGGCTCTTTTTATTCCAATGAAGATCCCAATCGTGCGGGGCTGTTGGCCTACTGGATGGGATCTCGTTTTTACACGCCTTCGGCGGAAAGACTCAGTCATGATGAAGTGCTGCAGGATATGAGGCGATACGGCGTGAAATATTACTTCGATTTTCAGTCGGGGCTGGATGTGACGATCCCTGTTTTTCCTGATGAGCAGAAGCGACCCTTCCCACAGGTGGATAGCGGTCGCATTGCAGGGCTCCGCATCTTTCTGGTGACGCCGGGGCAACAGCCTTAAGGAAGGATTTTTCATCCTTTCCGCATTCAACGCACAGCACTGATTTTCGGCAATTCCTGAACTGATAAAAAGCAGTCTGGACGCAAGCTTTGGGGTTAAATTCGCGGGTTTAAAAATGCAACGAATGCACACCTTCAAACTGGGACTCCTGGCTGCCGGTCTGGGCTTATTATTGACTGCTTCCTGCAAGAAATCAGATTCGGATACGGCTCCTTATGCCAAGCTTCAATTTTCATTCTCCAACGAAGCCGGTGGCAAGCCCATTGAGCTGGGGCCGATGAACTATGTCAACGCTGCCGGAAATGCCTATAGCGTGGACCTTTTGAAATACTATGTCAGCAATATCACGCTCGTGAAGCAGGATGGCAGCGAGGTGCATTTCCCGTCCTACAACCTCATTGATGCGGCGGTGCCTTCCTCAACGAATTTTGCCATTGACTCCGTACCCACCGGCACCTATCGCAGTCTGAAATTTTATGTAGGTGTGGATTCGGCGCGCAATCATACAGGTCTGCAGGAAGGCGCTCTGGACCCCGTGCACGGCATGATCTGGAACTGGAACACCGGCTATATTTTCTTCAAGCACGAAGGCTCTTTCAAAGACAGCACCGGAGCAACAATGCCGCTTGCCTTTCACTATGGCACCGACCTCGCTTATGTGGGTGTAGAAATTCCGCTGAATGACCTTCAGATGGAGGCTGCGGGCCGCAAGTTGTTCATTCGATTTGATCTCAACCAGCTTTACGCAACTCCCATAAAGGTTGATTTCAACTTTGACAATAACCGTAGCTCGGGCAATGCGGGGGATGTGTTCTGGCAATACACCATTCGTGGCAATTTCCCCTCTGCCTTTTCTCTTATAAAATCAGAGTAGCTCCGCCATGCGAATGAAGCTCATCCTGTCCGGAGTGATGTTGGTGGTGGTGATTGCTGCCTGCAAACACGAGCAGACGAACCCCGGCCCTAAGCCTTACCAGCTTGACATTCCTTCCGGCCTGCCCGAAATGCCTATCCCGGCAGATAATCCGCTGACGGAAGAAGGCGTTGCCTTGGGGCGCCGTCTTTTCTACGACCCCATTCTTTCCGGCAACCAGACCATGAGCTGTGCCTCCTGCCACAAACAGGAGTTTGCATTCACAGATGGAGGCAAGGCCCTGAGCACCGGCATTGACGGACTGGAAGGTACGCGCAACACTATGCCGGTCTTCAATCTGGGCTACCAGCGCAACTTCTTTTGGGATGGAGGAGCTGCTGACTTGGAAAGTCAGTCCATCGCGCCCATTCAAAATCCCGTGGAGATGCACGCAGCTTTGCCCGACGTCATCGCGCGGCTGAATGCACACGCCGAATACCCGGGTTTGTTTGAAAAGGCCTTTGGTACCAAGGTGATTACCACGCCGATGCTCATGAAGGCCATTGCTCAATTTGAACGCACTATCGTTTCGGGCAACAGCAAATGGGACAAATACCTGCGCGGTGAAACCACTCTTAGTGCGGCGGAAGAACGTGGCCGCATCGTATTTGAAACCGAGGCTACCGGCGACTGTGTCCATTGCCACACACTCGGCTCCACCTTCTCCGATTTTGAATTTCGAAATAATGGGGTGGATAGTATTTCGGCGGATGCCGGCCGGGCGCTCATCACGCTGCGCGGCACGGATAGCGGCAAGTTCAAGACGCCCTCACTTCGCAATATTGCCCTCACTGCACCCTACATGCACGATGGCCGATTCAAGACTTTGGAAGAATGCGTGGACCACTACAATACCGGCTTTCATAGCGCAAAGAACCTGGACCCCGCGCTTCGCACAAAGGTGAAAGGCCGTATGTCCGCGCAGGACAAGTCAGACCTCATCGCCTTCCTTCATGCCCTAACTGACGAAGATTTGATTCACGATCCGAGGTATTCAAAACCTGCTGAATAGAGCAGGATTTTTCATCTAAAAAGAAAGCCGCCCCAGTTGCATGAGGCGGCTTTTTGTTGTGTGCGTTCAGGCTTACTTCCTGAAACGTTTGGCCACGACCATTTCCTTGGAGCCGGGCGTGTACTTATAAAAACCTTCACCACTCTTGACGCCCAGAT
>JAMIQN010000147.1:0-3955 GCA_035914595.1 Chitinophagaceae bacterium
CCCGGGAAAGAAACCTCCCTTAAACCCCGAATCCATAAACCCCATCCGAGAATGCCCGCATTTTTATGCGGGTTTCTTGTTTTTGAAAACCTCTGTTTGCACCCCTTGTCCGTACTATTTCAAAGTGCCAGAAGGGAATCCCGTTGGGCCTGACGGGCAAGAATTTTGGACAGATACGGCTCTAAGATTTTTGATAGAGAATCGGTTGTCAGTTGGAGCGCATCAGGATCGTGAACCAATTTCCACCACGGTTTGCCTTTCCCAAATGGATAGCTTCCGAAAATGAGTACCGGCGTGCCTTGGGCAGCAAGTGCTCCGTCTTTCAGTATCCACTGATCCGCCCAGTTGTACAGAAATTTTGCATCCGCCTCCTGAAGCCGGACGCAAGCGTGAGAGGCCGGATGACCGGGCATCTGGAATTCATGCCAGCCCACGCCGCCTTTATTCCAGACATTGAAATTCCATTTCAGTTTCCAGCTCTCATCTATCGAGCTGATGCTTTCAAGCGATTTCCAGTTACAGGAAAACAGGCCCGTGGGAGTCGGTGTTGATTTCTTTCCCATACTGGTCGGTCCCCAGCGTACCAAGCGCCCGTTTTCATAGGCTGCAAACACCTCAGGATAGTATGCCAGCAGCACCATCTTTTTGACTTGTCGAAGTGGCGTCAGCTCTGTCGGAAAAACGGAGTAGGCCATGCGATCGGTATCCAGCGGTACCGGCACAACCAATGTATCCAACCGGTTCAGCGTAGCAGCGTCCACGCGGTTCAAGAGCAACACGATTTCTAATTCCGATTTGCTGAGTCGCTTCAAAAAATGACGGGCACTATCGCGAACAGCCTCGTCTTTGTTGTGTTGCGAGAGGAAGAAATAATGAAACTCCGGCTGTTGCGGCACGGCCTTCAAAACAGGCGACGGTGCGGAACTTGTATCTCTTTTTTGGGGCACCGGCTGAATAGCCGCCTGTTGCCGCTCGCAGGACACACAAAAAAGCAAGAAGAGGAAGATGGGCACGGCGCCGGGCGGGCAGCGACGAAGAAGTCTCATACAGGCGGAACGCAGGCAAGTTAGGGGAGCTAAGCACAGCATACATGCATCCTCTTCCAGCCGCGTCACACTGGTGATTTCTGTGTGGATTTCAAATGGCCCTGCCTGCTTCTGAGCGCAACGAAAAAGGCGTTCCACGATGCAGATTTGTGACACCAAATCATCTATCCCATCAAGTTGCTGAACCTTTCTCAACGGTGGCAAGCACTTATGCATGCCGAAGTGCGGGAGCCTTCTCTGTCCTGGGGGCTGCGCATGGCCTTAGCCTCCGTGGTACCTGTGATTTGGGGTATTGAAACGGGCCACGCTGAAGCGGGAGAATGGGCCGCCTTATCTGCAGAATGTATCTGCTGGGTAGCATTGAAAGGAAGCTATGCGCAGCGCCTTCGCATCCTCGCCGTGGGTGTGGTGCTGAGCCTGTTCTTTTCTTTTCTGGGAACCATTACCAGCCAGTCGTTCGGTTGGAGCGTGGGCTGCATGTTGGTCGTTGCCTTCTTCGCAAGTCTGTTTCGCAACCTTGGTGACCGTGGCAGCGGTCTTGCGCTGAGTGTTTACATCATTTTTCTGGTCACAAATGCCTATCCGGCCTCAGGGCCCGCGCTGCAACAGCGTATGGTCTATATCGTCTTAGGTGGCTTTTGGAATGCAGCCCTTGCCGTGGCCGGAATGCTTTTTCTTCCGGAGCAGCAGGCCTACCGACGCAGTATTTCATCCATCTGGCGGGCCTCGTCTGCTTTGATGAAAAAAATTGCTCAGGGCTGGGATGGGCGGAAGTTGCGCAGTTCTGCCCGCCAGATTTACCTCGCTGAAAAAGCAGTTCGCGCCGCAATAGACGCATCGTTTTCGGTTCACGAAAGGGCCACACACCAACTCCTCGGCAGGCAGAAAGAAGGTGGCAGATACCAGTTGGCGCAGGCTCGGAAATCAGTGGCGCTGGTTGTTGCCTGCATGACCGCCATTGGCAGTGAACTGGAAGGATTGCACATCAACAGCGTGGATGAAGCCTTACGCCTGCGCCTTTCATCTCTGCTCGAAAGCATTGCTTTTGCTGCGGAACGGATGGCGGCTCTTTTGCTCTCCCGCCGCATGGATGATGAACTGATGATGCGCGACGCCCTTCAAAATTTGCGTAAGCAGATGGCAGTGATGGAAGCGGCCCTCTCCGACCCATCCGCGTCCGAACAAGTCCATCTTCGGCGGGCTGTGCTGCTGAGCGGTCGTTGCCAAAGGATGATGACGCGAAGCATGGACCTGCTTTCTTCCACCGCCGAGCAGCGCATCTATCGTGCTTATCCTGTCCTGAAGACGATCTATATCCTTCATCCGCGCCATCTGCTCACAGGTTTGCGTGCTTTGTTCAGCTTCGACTCGCACACCGCGCGCTATGCCACCCGAACGGCGCTTGCTGCCGCCTTTGCAACGGCTATCTACAAATGGTGGGACATAGACCACGGCTACTGGCTTCCCTTCACCGTCATCATCGTGATGCAGCCCTACTTTATTGCTACGCTGCGCAAAGGCATAGACCGGCTTATAGGCACCGTGGCCGGTGGTATTGTAGGAGGCTTGCTCATCTATTTGCCACCAACCCTTCATATCCGGGAGCTAATCCTGTTCCTTTCTGCAGTAGCCATGATTCATTTCTTCCGGCTGCAATACCGTATCAGTGCCTTCTTCATCACGCTGCATCTCGTGTTGCTCCTTTCTGTGTCGCAGGAATTGGAGAAAATGCTGATTGTCATTCGTGCGGCGGCCACTTTGGGAGGAGCCATCATTGCGGTTGCGGCAGGCTTCCTTTTGCTGCCAAACTGGGATCGGAAATGGCTGCCTCGCCTGATGGTAAAAGCACTCACCTGCAATGGGGCCTATTTCAAATTCACTTTGACCCGAACACCGCCCGAAGCCCAACCGGCCTGGACGCGCAGCAAACGAAAGGCGGAGGTGGCTAATGCCAATGCCTATGATTCTTTTACCCGGGCCTTGCAGGAGCCCGGCGGCCTGCGGCATTCCTTCGCAGGATATTTTGAAGTCATCACACACAGTATTCGGATCACGCGGGAGCTGAACAATATTCAGGTTGAGGAAGAACACAAACACGAGGCTCCGTCCCTTTCAAAGCCGGAATCAGAAGCCCTCATTCGCGAATGTGCGACTTTGTTCAAGGAGGTTCTGGAGCAGGCTTCGGGCCTTGATCCTTCGCCAGCAATGCGGCCCTTTTCGTGGGATGATTCTGAGTCATTACCCGCCTTAAATGCCCTGCAAATGCTTTACCTGAGCCGGTTGCGGACAGAGCTTCGATTTCTTCTGGAAGACCTGAAAGAATTGCCCAAGTCTGCTGAATGGGTGCAGGGAGCGGCTGCGCCAAGCGCCATCTTACCTTCCCGCCCATGAATTATCTCGCGCATGCCTACCTCTCCTTTGGCGACCCCATGCTACTCACCGGCAATATGATCGCCGACCATGTGAAAGGGCAAAAAGCATTGGAACTATTCCCCGAAAAGATTGCAGAAGGCATTCGCCTTCATCGCGCGATAGACAGATTTACGGATGAACACCCGGCGGCTTTGCGGGCGCGCACCTGGTTTCGGGAGGGCTATCGCCTGTATTCCGGCCCCATTTTAGATACCATCTGGGATCATTATCTGGCCAATGATGCGGCCTGTTTTTCTTCAGAAAAGGAATTGCTTCATTTTTCAGAGCAGACCTATGCCCAATTGGAAGCGCAGGCCGAATGGCATCCTGCAACTTTTGCCCGGTATTTCCCTTACATGCGCAGCCAAAACTGGCTCTACAGTTACCGCAATTTGCCGGGTATTCGCCGCGCGCTGGAAGGTCTGTCGCGGCGTGCCGCCCATATGCCGCCAACGGATGCGGCATACGAAACCTTTGTAGGACGCTATTACGAACTG
>JAMIQN010000148.1:0-5422 GCA_035914595.1 Chitinophagaceae bacterium
GTCGGTAAGGGTGATGATGGTGCGGTCGTCGGCAGGCAATTCCACGAACAAAGTCTGAGAGGCAGGGTTTGGATACACCTTCACTTCGAAGCTGCTATACGCGCCTACAGATGCCGGAGATTCGGTCGCCGTAAAGTTGTCGAGGCAGAAAAAAGCAGGGTTATTGAGATAAGGAATTGCCCCGCCGAAAGAGGCCGTATCGCTGCTTTGAACGCGCAATTTGAAGCTGTCCGCAGTGCCCAGTTTCGTCAGGCTGACCCACTGCCAGGTGCTCAGGATATAGTCCTTGGTTGAGTCAGCATCGCGATAGTCCGCCAGATAGAATGCAACCGTGTCGGGCTTGAGCACACCTCCTTCATAGGCCTGAATGATGAGACGGAAGAAGTCCGGATAAGAACCTTGAGGCAGGCCGCTGTGTGTGCCGGTCGTATCACCAAACTTGCGGACAAAGGCATCGCCGTACTTCATGCTGTAATAGCCATAAGACGAGTTGGTCGCATAAAAGCCGACAGCGCCCTTTCCGTTTGCTTCCGGCTTCATGATGATGCGAATGGAGTCGTCGTAAGCCGCATTGAATTGAGCAACGGCATACTGGGAAGAGCCCCCAAAGCCGGCGCCGGTACGGGCTGAAAACATGTTGCCCTGGCCGCTGCTCACACTATCCGTCATGTTGGAATAGCTGAATCCGTAACGCCAGAAAGCAGTCGTTCCGAAGCTGTCGGTGTAGAAGGGGAAATGCGCCATTCCATTGTCGAAGCCGCGGTCGCTGTCCTTCGGTCCATAATTGAGGTAGAAGGTGTCGGCCTTAGGCAGGGCTGGCGTTTCGAAATCAGAAATGGTCTGGCTGGAAGCTGCGAATGGCAGCAGGGCAACGAGGCTAAGTAGCAGTGTACGCATGGTATGGTTGAATTGCAAAGAGTGAACTAATTCGGCTCAGTGCCCCACGCAGGAATAAAAGGAAAGCAGCGCAGCAGATGCTGACTTCTCACCAGGCCCTTATTCCCGAGGGCAACAGAGTGTGTTGGTGCAAGCGGCAGGTCTTCTGACTTTGCTTCTTCCCTCTGCGCCTTCCCATCCTGCGAATCGCAAAAGACAGTGGCGGTGTGCAAAGGGGGCTGAGGAAGCTTACAGCATCGGGTAATGTCGAGGATTTGCACCTCGTTCCCTTTTCATCTCCGCCTTGAAGGCGGCGAACCGGTTTGCGGCGCAAATGTAACCGCCCTGCCTTTTGCTGAGCTGAAGATTTTTTTTTGACAGGCAATGACGCCGGGCGAATAAAAAAAGAGACGTACCAGTGGTACGTCTCTACGAATGCGATGCTTTGAAAAAGGCTTAGGTAGTAGCTGCAGCGGCGTTGGCTGTCTTCTCAGCCACGCGGCGCTTTTCCTTGATGCGCGCGCTCTTACCACTCCGGCTGCGGAGGTAGTAAAGCTTCGCACGACGTACACGGCCGCTCTTGTTGACAACGATAGATTCGATGTTGGGAGAAAGCAGGGGGAAGAGGCGCTCCACACCAATTCCGTCACTGATTTTCCGAACGGTAAAAGTCTGGGTAGCACCGCGGCCCTGACGCTTGATAACGTCACCCTTAAAGCTCTGGATACGCTCCTTATTACCTTCTACAATCTTGTAATTCACGGTAATATTATCGCCGGCCTTGAAGTCGGGGAATTCGCGGGCGGAGCTCATTTGCTGGTGGATAAATGCTGCGGCGTCCATGGTCAATTCATTTTGGGCGGCAAAAATAAGGGCTCTCATTCAGACTTGAGCGATTATTTTCTAAAATCCTGAGCCTTACAAAAAATGCCTCCCGGCCATCAGGCTTTTCCAAAGAATTCATCGTTCAGCAGGTCGGGGCGGCGCTCTTCCGTTCGCTTCATTGCCTGCTCATGCCGCCATTCCTCCACCTTCTTCGGGTCGCCTGAAAGCAATACTTCCGGAACGTTCCGGCCTCGCCATTCCGCAGGCCGCGTATAAACAGGTGGTGCCAGCAGCCCATCCTGAAACGAATCCAGCAGGGCGGAGGTTTCATCGTTGAGCACTCCGGGAATCAAACGACCTACGGCATCTACCACCACGGCAGCGGCCAGCTCTCCGCCACTCAGCACATAATCTCCTATCGAAAGTTCGAGCGTTACGTACTGCTCACGGACGCGCTCGTCTATGCCTTTGTAGTGGCCGCAGATGATGATGAGCGCCTCGCACATCGAAAGGCGGTTGGCCGTTTGCTGCCGAAAGCCTTCGCCGTCAGGCGTCATGTAAATGACTTCATCATAGTGCCGTTCTGCCTTGAGCTTGTCCAAAAGCACCGCCAAAGGCTCGGGCATCATCACCATGCCGGCGCCTCCGCCAAATTGGTAATCGTCCACCTGGCCATGCTTGTAGGGCGTATGGTCGCGCAGGTTGTGCACCATCACTTCCAGCAATCCCTTTTGCTGCGCGCGTTTCATGATGGAATGGCTCAGCGGCGACTGAAGCAAATCCGGCACAACTGATATGATGTCTATGCGCAGCACAAGAGAATTTTTTGAGGCCTACCGGCGAAAGTTTATCGGTACACGTCCAGAAGACCATCGGGTAGGCTGAGGTACAATTTCCTGCTTTTTAGTTCCACCTTTTTCAGGGTCTGAGGCACCAGAGGAAGAAGTGCCTCCCGACCATTGACACGAACCGTTGCGAGCCATTGCTGAGCCGTCTGGTAAACGTCTTCAACCGGCCCCAGGCTGCCTGATTTTTCATCAATGGCTTCGAAGCCGATCCAGAGCAGGGGCGAATCCTGGCTTGCTTTCGCCAGCAGTTCCTCATCTGCAAAAACATCTTTTCCTACCAGACTGCGGGCGGCTTCCAGGCTATCCGTTTCGTCCAGATGCAACACCAGTTCATCGTCTTTTTCGCTCTTGATTTTGGTAACAAAAAACGGAATCTGACTACCACGCCTTAAAGCCACGAACAGGGCAGTTCCTTCCTGCAACCAACCGCGCCGGCCCAGGATATGGGCAAGAATCAGGTCGCCGCCGGTGCCATGCGTAGCTACCAGTTTTCCGATTCGAATCATGGACGCGGGAATGAAGTGATATAAAACAGAAGCATTTCGCGGGCCACAGAAAAACCTTCGATTTTGTCAGGCTCCTGCCGCGATGAGCGATCAATGAATTTTGTAGGAAACACCGAAGCTCATCACTTCTTTTATCTGCCACCAGCCAAGGCCTGTGCCCGGTTCCTCTTTTTTCACCATCATGCCGGAAGTGGGGTCAAGATAGCTGTCGCTATAAGGGATATCATTATCGTAAGTGGTGGTGAGCACAAAATTCAGATTGAAATACTTGCTCAGTTTGATGCTGACAAGATTATCCCAGAACACATCAATGTTGCCCGGATTGTCGTGGACGATGACGTTGCCGAGGCTATCCTTCTTATTCTTTGCGAGGTAATTACTGTAGAGGTCCAGGCGCGTTTTCAGAGCAACTCTCTTTGAAAGGTTCTTTGTGTAGCGCGCGGTGAAATACGCACCCATCTCCAGCCGGCTTTGCTTGCCATATTCAATACCAAATGCTCCTTCCGGAACGCGAGAGGTAAACTGCTTGTCGGCTACCGTCAGGCGTAATGCTGCCGGAGACAAGAAAACGGACAAGACTCCGTCTCCTCTGTATTCAAGACCCGCAGCCAGCGTGAAATATCCCGGAGACATGAATCGCGAAGTTGGTATCGTACTCCAGTCCGGCAAGGTGTAATCATAGCCTTCGGTGAACTGCGTATTTACGTTGAAAAGGCCCGTGATATAGATTGGCTTTTTAGGAAGCAATCGGGAGCCATACTTGGAAGTAAGATCTATCCTGTCGTTCACTTTGCGCGGTACAAAGTGGTTGGAGTAAGCATAGAACAGGCTGTAGGCGCAATCGAGATTCGTGGCCCACACCTGGCTGTGATAAAGACGGGTGAGGCTTGCATTGAACAGGCCATCTACAGCCAGTGATGCAATTTCACCACCTGCCGACCAGTTATGCAAAAAGCCCTGGTTGAAGCCGAGCTGAGCCACGCCGGTATAGAGCCATGCAACCGTGTCCTTGTCCTGAAAGTCCATTGCCTTGCGCATCTTATCCACTCGGTTCAATTGTGCGGAAACCATCGGGCCGCTTGCCATCAGCATACCTATTGCGATCAAAAAATGCTTCATGAAAATCTTTTTCCGGAACGTGAATTAGAAAATGAAATCGGGCGCAAAAGAAAGAACAAGCCGCGAATTGCCGCGCTCCGATACCGCTTCATCAGCCATAGTGAAGTGTGTCAGGCATTTCTTCCCTGAGGGATAACGGAGGAACCCTGACGGTCTGAACTATCCGAAAAAAGCAGCTCTTAGCGCGGCCGATAGCCACTTTGCGGCAGCACCGTTGCTCCGTCCTGTGGCGCAAGGATTGCCTGCAAATCGTCCTTGGGATGTCGCGCCGCAAAAGCTTTCACGATTTGGAATCCCAGCCAGGTGCCCACGTTGCCAGGGCTTTCAGAAGGCATGCCTGCCGCATTCGGACCGTCCTGGACGTAGCGCAAAATCTTACCCCAGTTTTTTTCGTAAAGCATATCGCCTTTCACGAAGAAATTATAGACACCTGCTTCATTTTTTTGGCACCAGTCGAGCTGCGCTTTGCTGAATCCAAGCCGCAATTCTTCCGGTAAAAAAGGAAGCACTTTCGAGAGGAAATACTGCTCCTGACCGCGCTGCACCATCATGTCCAGGAGGCTACGTCCTTCAGCATTGAAGGGATGTTCATTCTGGTACAAAGCGCGAAAAGCGAAGACCGGCGCACATTCCGGACGCAGGTCCGGCAGCATGTATTCCGGTATTCCGACAGAGCGATAGTAGGGGTAGGCCTCCCCTAAAAACATGTCGAGCCCAATTGCAAGCAGGGAAGTATCTACGGTCACGGCATTCCAACTGCCCAGCCCCGAAGTGAAATACACGATTCGCGGCAACTGCTCCTTCGGAAAATAATGATGATAATACGCAAAGCCTTTTCGCAGGGGTTCATCAATGGAAGCAGTGTTGGGAAAATGCTGCGCAACCGTGTCAAAAAGGTTGCGGTAATCATGGTAGGTAAGGAAGGTGTGCAGGTCTTCCCGGATGCCGCGATTGGTATCCACATACCGCCCATTGACGCCGAACTGCATCAGGTTATCCAGCCAAAAATCCAGGAAGACCGGATACTTCGCCTTCAGAGATTTCAGGCCTTCGGCAATGTGGGTGGTGTCAATGGCAGCAAGGTCGCGGTCGAAGCGCCGGGTGTCCAGATGAATCTGCTCTTCCGACACTTTGGGCGTCCCGGATTCATTCCGGCAGGACGTAAAAGGCAGCACTGCAATCAGGAGCAAGGCCGGCAACAAAAAACGATGCAGGCATGATTTCGGAAGTTGGCACATGGCGGGCGAA
>JAMIQN010000149.1:0-17019 GCA_035914595.1 Chitinophagaceae bacterium
CTCGGTAAGCGGCAGATTCAGGTGAGCCAGCTCACGGTAGGCTTCCTGATGGTTGGGCGCAACGGGATAATGAATCATGGTCTGGACACCTCGCTCCTGCAAAAATGCAGCAAGGCGGTCCCGCTCTTTACAGCGAACGACGTAGAGATGCCACACATGACGCTCAGGCTCGGCAGGCATCGCCGGCAGGTTGATGCGCGGGTTGTGGATGTGCTCGTGATAGTATTGTGCGATACGACGGCGGTGTGCATTTCCGGCATCCAGGTCCGGGAGCTTCTTGCTCAGAAAAGCAGCCTGCAATTCATCCAGCCGACTGTTGAAGCCTTTGTAGCTATTGAAATATTTCTTGTGAGAACCGTAGTTGCGCAAGGCACGAAGCGCCGCTGCCAAGGCATCATCGTTCGTGGTGATGGCACCTGCATCGCCGAGGGCACCGAGGTTTTTTCCGGGATAAAAGGAAAAGCCTGCAGCATCGCCGAGGGCGCCGCAACGCTTGCCATTCCACATGGCCCCGTGGCTTTGTGCGGCATCTTCCAGGATGAGTAACTGATGCGCCGCTGCTAATCGTTGCAAACTGTCCATGTCGCAGACCTGGCCGTAGAGATGCACCGGCAGGATAGCCTTCGTTCTTGGTGTGATGTGCTTTTCCGCTTCTGTCGGGCTGATGAGAAAAGTGACCGGATCGGGCTCCACGAGTACCGGTTTCATGCCGGCGCGCGAGATGGCGAGAATGCTGGCGATGTACGTGTTGGCGGGCACCAGAATTTCATCGCCCGGTTGCAGGCGGCCCAGTTCGTGCCAGGCATCCAGGCACAGGATGAGTGCATCCAGTCCGTTGCCCACACCAATGCAGTGTTTCGTGCCGCAAAAGGCTGCAAATTCTTTTTCAAAATGCTCCAGAGCAGCGCCGGTAATGAACCAGCCTGAATCGAGAACAGCATCCAGAGCGGCGTGCAGCTCCTGCCGATAGCCGGCGTTGATCTGTTGGAGGTCGAGAAACTTAACCATGAATGCAGTTTATGCCGGCCCCATGTTTCGGGCGGGGTTGCCAAACCATTTGGTATGTGGCGGGACGTTTTTGGTAACGACGCTGCCGGCTCCAATCAGGGCTCCTTCTCCAATTTCAATGCCGCCCAGGATGGTAGCACCAGCACCAATAGACGCGCCTTTACAAATCAGCGTGCGTGCAAATCGCTCGGGATATTGTTTGGAACGAGGGTAAAGATCGTTGACGAAAGTGGCGTTGGGGCCTATAAATACATCGTCTTCCAGCTCCAGCCCATCCCAAAGGTAGACGCCGCTTTTCAGGGTCACCCGATTGCCGATCACCACGTCGTTTTCAATAAAGCAATGGCAATTGATGTTGCAATTTTCACCGATGCGCGCACCCGCCAGAATGATGCTGAACTGCCACACGACCGTACCTGCCCCGATATGCGGGCTTTGCACGTCTGCGCTGGGATGAATAGTGGGCATGGCTTGCGAAATTTCGGGAAAGGTGAGGCTCAGCCCGCTTTGGGTTTACCGTTTTTGAAGTCGTTGTAATCGCGGATATAATCGTCAGCGGCGTAGTGCATATTACACATGCTCAGCAGGACGGCATTGTGCGAAAAGCGCATGGTATGCCAGAAGGGAGGCGGCAGCAGCAGGCCCTTGTCCGGGCTGTTGAGTAGGAAAGTCTGGCGTTCTCCCTCGCGCGATTCGGTGGTGATGTCAATGATGCCACTCACTGCCACCAGAACCTGAAACAATTCATAATGGGCATGGCCGCCCCGTTCAATATTGTTGGGCGTGTAGTAGGTCCAATAGACGCGCTCCACAGGAAAAGGGACGCTGTGCGCTACTTCGGCCACGGTAATGAAGCCCATGTTGGAGGCGCCATGCGAAGGGAAATGAAGGAGGCGGGGTTGCTCGTTCATAAAATCGTTTTGTTCTTCAATCAGCCTTGTGAAGCCGGTGGCAATCGGGTCACCTTGCCATCTTTCAAAAGGTATTGTTCACCACTTTCCGGGCAGGTGGCAAGGTCATTTTCATCAAAGCGAAGGCGATGGCCATACTCGCTCATCCACCCGATCTGACGGGCCGGATTGCCAACCACCAGCGCATAATCCGGCACGGAGCGATTCACCACCGCACCGGCGCCAATGAAGCAGTAGCGGCCCAGCTCCACACCACAAATGATGGTGGCATTGGCACCGATGGTAGCTCCTTTGCGCACCAACGTTTGACGGTATTCATGCTTGCGGGGATGCGCGCTGCGCGGGTTGAAGACATTGGTGAAAACCATGCTCGGGCCAAGGAAGACATCGTCTTCGCAAAGCACGCCTTCGTAGATGGACACATTGTTTTGCACCCGCACATTCTTGCCCAGAGTCACCTTAGGGAAGATCACGCAGTTCTGGCCGATGCTGCACCCTTCGCCTATCGAACAGCCGGCAATGAGATGGCAGAAATGCCAGATTTTGGCGCCGGCACCGATCTGCACTCCTTCATCCACGATAGCGCTGGGATGTACGTAGTAGTCCATGTTCCGAAAAAGACGAGCCGCCGCTTTTCAGTGCGGCGGCCGGCAAATAACGTCATTTCAGGGTATCCATTTTCAGGCTTTGGACTTCTTCCTGAAAAAGCCCCCGATGCCGCCCTTCTTCTCTGCCTTTTCTGTTTCGTAGTAGCCCTGTCCATTACCACCACCATAGCCGTAACCATAGCCATAACCATAGCCGTAGCCATAGCCGTAACCATAGCCATAGCGCTTGTGGTGCTCCACGCCGTTGAAGATGATGGCTGCATTCGGCAGCTTGCCTTCCTTCTGGATCATCTGCAACATGCGGATGTGCTCCTTGACGGTCCGGCCCTGGCGGGTAATGAGCAGGTTGACGCCCGAGTATTGAGAAAGGATAAAGGCATCGCTCACCATCCCGATAGGCGCTGTGTCAATCACGATGGCATCAAAGCTTTCCTGCAGTTCTTCGAAGAACTGGCGCGTTTTCGGCAAGAGCAGCAGTTCGGCGGGGTTGGGTGGAACCGGACCGCAATTGGCCACAAACAAATTCGGGTGCAGGCCGGATGGTTTGATGGCCTTGTCGAAGCTGCACATGCCGGCGAGGTAACCGCTGATACCCCCTTCGCGGCTGAGGCCAAGGCGCTCGGAGATTTTTGGTTTCCGCAGGTCAAATTCCAGGATGACTACCCGTTTTGCAGCAATGGCCAGGGTCATGCCGAGGTTGATCGTCACGAAAGTCTTACCCTCACCGCTAATGCTGGAGGTGATCATGATGACCTTGCTATGCTCTACGCCCGAGGTCATGAAATCCAGGTTGGCACGCACCAGGCGGAACTGCTCGGCGATACCGGTACGGATGCTTTCGCCCACCACAATGTCTTTGCCCGAAGTGTTGTTGCTGATGCTACCGACAATTGGAATATCGGTGAGTGAAGTGATGTCGCCCTCATTGCCCAGCTTGTTGTTGAGCAATTCGCGAAGCGCAAAAACAGCCAGGGGTAGGGCAATGCCCGCAACAATCGCGAGCAGGTACACCATCTTGGGGATGGGGCTGATCGGACCGCCGCTGGAATAAGGCGCCACTACAATCTTGGACTTATTAGTCAGTGAGCTGGCAGCAATTTCATTCTCCAGTTGCTGCTGCGTCAACATCAGATAGATGCTGTTCTTCGTTTCATAGCTGCGCTGTACGTCTTTGATCGTACGATCTACCAAAGGCACCGAACTGAGCTTGCCTGCATATTCGCTGGCCGTACCACGAGCAGTAGCCATCCGCACATCAATACTGGCCGATACCTTATCAGCGGCAGCAATAATGCTGTTGCGAACCGAATTCAGGTTAGCCAGTGCAGTCTGGTGTTCGCCACTCTTGACGGGATATTGCGGCGGGCTGTAGTGTTCCAGTTGTGCAAGCGTGGTATTGTATTGCGTAACCAATGCCAGCAACGTAGGGTCTTCAATCGGCAAACCGGCAATCGCACCATTGTTGTTAACAACACTCTGGCGAAGCATGGCCACGACGCGCTTTTGCGCAGCAAGCTGATCTATTTCCTGCTCCACCTGGCTCTTGGCAGTCACATAGGCGCCGGCCTGCGAGCCTACATCTACGACCCCATGTTCACTTTTGATGGACGAAACCTGCTGGTCTGTGTTTTTCAGTTGCGACTCCAATTCCTGGAGCGAATTGCGAATGAACTCGCGGGTGCGTTCGGCTTTTAGTTCAGCATTTGCCAGCTCATCGCGCTGGTAAAATTTGAGCATCACATTCTGGAAATCCAGCGCCCGGCCGGGCATGTTGTCAGTGTTAGCCAGGTCCAGCATGGAAGTACGGCCATCCGTCGGGCTGACCTTGTAATTCGCCAGCATGGTGCCTACTGTCTTTTCAGGTGACTCCAGATGTACGCGGATCTCCCGACCCAGATAACCCACATTCACAGCCGGCCCCACGTGGTACACAATCTTCAGTCTGCCATAAGGTGTCAGCACCCATGTGTCCAACGGCACGCGGATATTCTGCTTCGTTTCTTCGTCTGCAATCTGGAATACACCCGTGCTTGGCTGCGTAACCATCAGGTCGCGATCATGGCCTGAGTAGCCTGAAGAGTCAAAAACCAACTGGATCGGCGTTTCCGAATAGATTTCATTTTCCTTGACGCGGCCCTGCATGTAGTAATGCACGTACAGCTCCAAAGAATCGACCACGCGCTTCACGAGGTCCTGAGAGCGCAATTGGAAAATCTCGTTGTAGATGTTGATGTCGCTCTTATCGCGACCCGGGCCCAGTGCCTTCAGCACGTCTTTGGAGACGTCATTCTTGTCTTCCAGCAGCAGGGTACTTCTTACTGCATATACCGGCGTCGAATATCTGAGATATAAGAAGGCTCCTGTGCCTGCCAGCAACAGTGTAATTACAAACCAATACCAGCCGGAAAGAACGGCTGCAAGAAGCTTCCGAAAGTCGAAGCTCGAATTGATCTGCTTCGCGATGTTATCTCGAATCTGACTATTGTCCATTCACACTAAGTTCTGAAAGAGGAAAAGGGGCGGATTGCCTTTAACGACGGCTGCTCACGACAACAATGGTGTATACCGAAAGGGCAGTAGTGATGAAGCTCGAAACAATCGGCAAGTAGAAACGTAGGAATTCGTTGGCCTCCTGACGACGAATCTTCGCCGGCTCTACATACACAATATCATTTTGCTTCAGGTAGTAGTAGGGATTATTGAAGACGTTGCGACTGTTCAGATCCAGCCTTGCAAAAACGCGCTTGTTACCTTCCTCCCGAATGACCAGCACGTTGTCTTTACGACCCGTAATGGGGATGCCTCCCGCCGCTGCAATGGCATCCACGATGCTGACCTTATGGTTGGAAACGTAGATAGGCCCTTCATGCCCTACTTCTCCGGTCATGGTGATGCGAAAGTTTACTATACGCACCTCAATGGCCGGCTGAAACAGGTATTCCGCCAGTTTTTCGGCAAGCAGGTTCTTGGCTTCCCGGGTGGAAAGGCCGCCCAGCTTCAACTTACCAACTCTCGGATAATCTATGTAGCCGTTGCTGTCAACCAAGTATGTATTGCGCCCTTCACCTACAGAACCGGAACCGCTCATCCCGTTGGAGCTTCCCCCATAAGGAAGGCCTCCATCCAGAAAGACCTGGCTCGTATTGCCTTCTTTGTAAAAAGTAATACTGGCCACATTGATCGCCAGGATATCGTTCGGCTGAATTACGGCATCACCCTGTTCGGTCACGCCCTGCTCGTAGGTCACAGGTGCTGCAGGTTCATTGCTTTCGAAATACACCGTCTTACGGACACTGCTACACGCGCACAAAAAAAAGAGCCCCACGATGGGCAGCGCCAGCATAAATGAACGATTCATATTCACCAAAAAAGTCGCGCAAATGTAGGACAATTGAGCACCTTGTCATTGTAGCAGCGAGGCATTGCGCCAGCCCTCGTAAGCTGCCAGCCGGCGCATGATTTCCGGCTGCTCGGTGGCCATCCGGCGAAGTTGCTCCGCATGTCGCGCATGATGCAGGTCTGTTCCCGCAAAATCATAGAGCTGCTCTTCAAGGTATCGCGAAGCCAGATGCTGCACGCCCCGGCCATAATAGCCGAGAATGGACAGCAGGTTCATCTGCAGCAGCACACCCTTGTCTTTCCACGACCGGTACTTGTCCGGATTTTCTTCAAACAGATAACGCTCGGGATGCGCGAGGATGGGCGTATATCCGTTAGCCTGAATAGAAAACAGAATATCATCCACCTGCCGCGGCCAACCCGCCATGCTGACTTCTACCAGCACGTATTTCTCTTTACCAAAATGCAACAGCCCTTTTGGAAGCACTTCGGCGAGGAAGCTCATGTCCAAAAAGTATTCGGCGGACACGGCCATTTGCATTTCCGGCTCGTGCTCTACTAAAAAATCCTGCAACTGCCCGAATGCCTTCTGAATCGTGTCGGAGGTATTGTTATGAATGCCGGGCAGCACGTGCGGCGTTGTGATAAGGCGGGAATATCCAAGCGTCTTCAGATTGCGGATCAGGGCAAGGCTGGTTTCCAAATCGGGGGAGCCGTCGTCAATGCCGGGCGCCAGATGGCTGTGCATGTCGCAGCCGAGGAAACTGAAATCGTCGGGAGCCGGCAGCTCAGGCTCTTTATTTATTTTCTTGAAAAATGAAAACATAGTGAGGGAAGGTTGGCAGGCAAATAGGGAATACGCTGCGGGTCACAAAGTTGGGCGCAGTTCGAAAATGACGCCTCTTCAGCGATGCACACTAACGCAGTAATGAAGGCTTTTCGCATGTGTGCTCTTCCGTTTGTAAGTTCTTCCCCTGGCTATTCCTTCTTTTCATCCAGAAAACGGGGCGTTATTTCGCTCGCTTCTTCCTGCCTTTTTGAAAGGCCCTGCAGCATGCGCCGCTTCTTTGCCAAAAACCTCCTCTTCGTCATTGCGCTCAATGCGCTGGTGAAGCCTGTTTGGATTTTTGCCATTGACCGCACCGTACAAAACCGTGTCGGCCATGCCAGCTACGGCACTTTTCAGGCCCTCCTCAGCATGAGCATCATCATGCAGTTTGTGCTGGACTTTGGGCTCAACAGCTACAACACCCGCGCCGTCTCCCGCGACCCGGACAGCTATGCGCATCGCTTCCCTGCCCTCCTGGGCCTGCGCCTCCTGCTGATGGGCCTATACTTTTCGGTAGTGCTCGCCATCGGCTGGAGCATTGGCTATCGGGGCCGAACGCTGATGCTTCTCGTGGGCACCCTGTCCATCCAAACCCTCACCATCCTGGTTCTTTTCATCCGCAGCAACGTGGCCGCCTTTCAGCGTTTCCGTCTGGATGGCGTGCTTAGTGTCGCCGACAGGCTGCTGATGATTCTGATTTGCGGCAGCCTACTGCTTTTGCCTTCCACAGCCCATCGCTTTCGAATCGAATGGTTCGTATGGTGTCAGGTGGGCTGCTATGCCGCCTCTGCCTGCATTGGGTTTTGGATGCTCCGCCGGATTACCCGTCAGCCTATTCGCATTTCTTTTCATCTGGGGCGGGTGGCAGGCATGGTGCGGGCTGCTGCTCCTTATGCGCTCCTCATGTTTTTGATGAGCATCTATATGCGCTCGGATGTGCCGTTGCTGGAGCGGCTTTACAATGCACGTGAGGCCGGTCGCTACATGAGTGCCGTGCGCCAGCTCGACGTCTGCAATCAGTTTGCGATTTTGTTTGCAGCTATCCTGCTGCCGCTCTTTGGCCGCATGCTCAGCGAAGGGAAATCGGTGGCGCCCATTGCGCGGCTCAGTACCAACCTTCTCCTGCCTTTTGCCTTTCTCGCTGCAGTCATCGCGTGGGCGGCCGGTGATGGCATTATGGCGCTGCTCTACCCCACCGCCACAGCCTACGACGGTCGCATTTTTGCCTGGGTGATGAGTGGCCTTCCGGCCTATGCGCTGATGTATGTCTATTCAACGCTGCTTACGGCAAATGGAGCAATGCGTCTGCTCAATATTCAGGCAGCCTGCGCGGCCATCTTCAGCCTTTCAGTCAACAGCTTTGTGATTCCCCGCTTTGGCGGTGAGGGGGCAGCCATCGTTTCCTGCATTACCCTTTGGAGCATTGCCTGCAGCACTTTGATTTTTTCTACCCGCCGAAACAGGCTACGGATTTATCCCCGCTGGATTGCGGCCCACCTCAGTTATGTGCTGACATTGGGGTTTGCCGGCTGGCTATTGGTGCAATTCCGTCCCGGCAACTGGCAGTTGATAACGCTGGGGCTGGCGTTGGTGGCCGCCGTGCTGATTCCTGCTTTTCGCTTCGTCAGTCTGCGGGCTTTGCGCCAACTGATCGGCGAGCGATGAATCTTTTTTCAGAAGAAAACCTGTTTTGCTTAATGCCGTCCGGCCTCATCCGGATGTAGCTCTTTCCGCTCACTTCTGGCTACAAAAACGGCAGTCTTGTTCGGTCGGATGCCGTGCCCTCGCGTCAGTGCCCACTCCTTTGTGAACTCGGCACCGAAGTAGAGAATGATGCCCGAATAATAGACCCAGAGCAGGATGATGATGAGGGAGGCTGCCGCGCCGTATGTGGTTCCGAGCAGGGAATTACCCAGGAAATAGCCGATAAAAAATTTGCCCACCAAAAAGAGACTACCGGTAAAAGAAGCGCCGACAACGGCATCGCGCCAATGAATCCAGGCATCGGGCAGCACCTTGAAGATGATGGTAAAAAGCAGCGTGATGATAATGAACAGAAGGATGAGGCCCGTGCCGTGCAACAGAATCGCCTGGCCTTGTCCCATCAGGCGCGCCAGGCGCTCCGTCAGTAGGTCAGACACCGTGTTGGCCAGCAGCGAAACCGCCAGCAGGAAACCCATCCCGATGATCAGCGAAAAGGACAGCAGGCGGTTGGTGATGATGCGAAGCCAGCCCCGTTTGGGTTTGGCACGTACCCCCCAGATGAAATTGATGGAATCCTGAATTTCCAGAAAGACCGCCGTGGCAGATATGAAAAGCGACACACCGCCGATGATGCCAAACTTGTGTGCATCCTGCGACTGCTGCAGTGAGGTGATAATATCCAAAATCTGACCGGCACCCTGCGCACCCAGCAATTGCTGAATCTGCTCAAAGAGGCTTTCTGAAAAGGTTTGCCGATCTACAAACACACCGAGCAGAACAATGATCACCAGCAGCAGGGGCCCGATGGCAAACACGGTATAGTACGATAGGGAGGCACTTAGCTTCATCGCATTGTCGCGGAAAAAGGCGGCGCCCGACCGAACCAGAATCCTATACAGGCTGGGCTTATTCTTTTTCAGAAAATAGGACATAGGAACTCCGGCAAAAATGGAATGTCTGCAAAGAAAGCCTCCTTCGGAAACAGAAGCGCCCGCCCGAACTGCCGCACAAATGTGGTAGGCTATCTTCGCGCCCCATGCGCATAGCGGTCAATACACGTTTGTTGTTGAAAGGCAGGTTGGAGGGCATTGGTTGGTACACGCATCAAATGCTGGAGCGCATTGTCCGCGCGCATCCCGAGCATGAATTTCTTTTCCTGTTCGACCGCCCTTACGACCCTTCTTTCGTTTTCGCACCCAATGTCCGGCCAATAGTAGCACATCCCCAGGCCCGCCATGCTGTCCTTTTTTATTTGTGGTTTGAATGGATGGTACCGGCCATGCTGCGCAAATACAAGGCAGACCTGTTCCTTTCCACCGATGGCCTTTGCTCCCTGGCGACGCGCACACCTACCTGCCTCGTCATGCACGACCTGGCCTTCGAGCATTACCCCAATCATCTGAAGCTGAGCCACCGCCTTTACCTGCGTCGCTGGTCGCCACGCTTCGCAAAAAAGGCTACACGCATTGTTACCGTCAGCGAATTTTCCCGCCAGGATATTGCCGCCCGCTACTCCATTCCCACGGAAAAAATTGACGTCACTTACAACGGAGCTCATCCAGCCTATCGCCCACTGAGCTGGGAAGAGCGCGAGACAGTAAAAGCAGAATACACCGACGGGCAGGAATATTTCGTCTTTGCAGGCGCCTTGCATCCGCGCAAGAATGTAGTGGCCCTTTTGGAGGCTTTTGTCAAGTTCAAAAAGCGCCATCGCAGCCCCATCAAGCTGGTCATCGTGGGCCGCATGGCCTGGAAGTTTGAGGCCCTGGCTACCATGCGCGATGAAATGCCTTTTAAGAAAGACGTGGTCTGGCCCGGCTATCTCGGCGTGGAAAAACTCTCGAAAGTGATCGGCGCTGCCTATGCGCTGGTATATCCTTCGCTTTTTGAAGGCTTCGGCATTCCGATTCTGGAAGCACTGAAATGCCGCGTGCCGGCCGTGGTGAGTAATACTTCGTCCATGCCTGAAGTAGCCGGTGATGCCGCCCTCCTTGTGGACCCGACGGATGTGGAAGACATCGCTGCCAAGATGGGCCAGATCTACAAAGACGAGGCCCTGCGCAACCGGCTGGCCGCTGCTGCCGCTGTTCAGGCCGAAAAGTTTGACTGGGATCGTTCTGCCGAGCAGCTCTGGGATTGTATGATGCGCTGCATGCGGCGCGGCTGAAAAGGAATCACTGCATTTCCTGCAGGGCAATCCAGCACATCGTTCCAATCGCTGTCACCATCGCGCGTTCGTCAATATCAAATTGCGGGTGATGCACGGAGGCTGTGAAGGCCTTATCATCCTGACTGGTGCCAATTCGGAAATAGCAACCGGGCACTTCATGGCTGTAGAAAGCAAAGTCGTCCGCCGTCATGCGAAGGTTGAGCAGCTTCACCTGAGCCTCGCCGAGGTAGTCACGGGCAGCAGCCTCGGCACTGGCCGTCAGTTGCGGGTCGTTGAATAAAGAAGGATAGCCTTCCGGAATGTCAATGTCGGCGGTGGCGCCAAAGGCTTCGCAGGTCTGTTGGACGATGTTTCGAATTAGCCGATGTGCTTCTTTCCTCCATTGTTCATCCATGGTGCGCAGCGTGCCGCTGAGTTCCACTTTTTCAGGAATCACATTATTCACCGTACCTCCCGCTATGCGGCCAAAAGAAAGGACGCAGGGCGTAATGGGATTGTTCTTCCGGCTCACCACCTGCTGCAGTGCGGTGATGATCTGCGCTGAAATGGCGATGGGGTCTATGGTCTGATGCGGCAGTGCCGCGTGGCCGCCCTTGCCATGAATGACGATGTGAATCTCATCGGTGCTGGCCATGTATTGTCCCGCGCGGAAACCAACGGTGCCTGCCGGCAAATGAGGGTATACATGCAGGGCAAGAATCTCATCCACTTCGGGGTGATGAAGCACACCTTCTTTAATCAGCAGGCTGCCTCCGCCGGGGTGCTGTTCCTCGCCCGGTTGAAAGATGAATTTCAGCCGGCCTGTCCATTCTTCTTTGTGTTGCGAGAGGATGCGAAGAACGCCCAGCAGGCAGGTGGCATGCACATCGTGGCCGCAGGCGTGCATGATACCATCGCGGCGGCTTTTGTAAGGCACCTCATTCGCTTCGAGGATGGGCAATGCATCCAGCTCCGCCCGGATGGCGATGCAGCGGCTACCCGGCTCGCGTCCTTCCAGCACACCCACGATGCCGGTGCCGGCAATGCCTGTGGTGTGGGGGATGCCCCATTCCTGAAGGGTGGCAGAAATGAAGGCCGCTGTCTCATGTTCCTGAAAAGACAGCTCGGGATGGCTGTGGATATGGCGGCGGATGCGAATCCACTCGGTAAGGCCCGCGGCGGCTGCCTGGCGCAGCAATTCAATTTTCATTTCGAAGCAGGTTGAGCACAACAATATCCGGCACAATCATGCAGGGCGAATATTGGCGAGTCAGCTCCCGATAGAGCGGAATTGCATCCTCGCGGGTTTTGAAATCGCCGACTTTCAGCCGGTAAGTAGGCGCCATGTAGCTGAGGTATGCACGAGTATCCGGATGGCTGCGGATGAACTCAATTTTTCGTTGTTGGGCCTCATTGCGGTCGCGGCCATTGTAGATCTGAATCCGGTAGCCATGCACGGAACGGATGGAACTTTTCAGGCTCTGATATCCGGACTCGGGCATATTGCTGAGCAGGATGCTGAGGCGCGGATCAACATGCACCACCACACCGGCACTGTCTGCAGCATTTTGCGCAAACGCAAGCGTCGGCAACAGCATTACTACAAGAAAAAGGAAACGCATGCGGATGGCAATGAAGAAGGTGCGAAGCTACACCAGCCCTGCTTCCTTCATGATTTGCACACTGGCCGAACAGCCGATGCGTGTGGCGCCGGCCTCTATCAACGCCTTTGCAAAATCCCAACTGCGAATACCTCCCGCAGCCTTAATGCCGATGTGCTCAGGCAGCTCTGCCCGCATGATTTGCACCGCTTCGATGCTGGCGCCGGCAGAGGCAAAGCCGGTGGAAGTTTTGAGGTAGTCAATATTGAAACGGCTGTAAAGCGCACAGCACTTCTTAAGCTCATCCTCGCTGAGCAGGCCACTTTCTACAATTACTTTCAGCTTGGCGCCACGCAGCTTCACGGCCTCCAGCACTTCGCGGACTTCCGCCTCCAGGCTGCGCCAGTCATCGTTCTTGATGGCTGCAATATTGGCGACCATATCCAACTCCTGCGCACCGCTCATGATGGCCAGCTCTGCTTCGGTGGTCTTCACCATGGGCAGGTGATAGCCGAAGGGGAAACCAACTACGGTGGCCACTTTCACACCGGTGCCTGCAAGGAGCCCTGCCGCCTCTCGGGCAAACACGGGAGGCACACAAACGGCAGCGAAGCCATAGTGTTTTGCTTCCTCGCAAACGCGTTGCACATCAGCGCCGGTGGTGTCCTGGCGCAGCACGGTATGGTCAATGTATGAGGCCGGATTCATGGCTGCAATTTGGTTGCTTTCAGCGACTTCACATAGCCTATCCCCGGGCAGAAAATGAAAAATGCCGAATATCAGTTTCAGGGAAAATGGTCCTGAAATGCCCGGTGGATGGGCAGCCTTGAAGGCAGGTTCGTGGTGCCTGTTTCCCTTCACGGGAAAAGCCTAATAGCAGCACGAACCCTGAACGGTGCCATCGCCGAAAATGCTTCATCGAAGTGCGAAAGCTGACTACCAAAAAATCATTTCAGTAAAGGCTGTTGGAATGAGTGATTCGGGCTGGAATATTTGCGCAACTTGTAGCTCCGTGACTTTTTGAATCAGCCATGCCCGAAGATTTTCTCAGGATTTCGCGTAAAAAGCTCGTGTATCCGATTTGCGAGCCGCTGCGTAAATACCTGCGCCAGTATGCACGGGAACGGGCCTTGCCGCTGTCGTATGCCGACCTGATGAACTATCAGGAGAGCGTGCCGCTGATGGATAAGGATGGTAAAGACACGCTTTGGGAAACGGCTATCTACCCACCTTATGCCACGGATAAAATTCACCTCGGGCTGAAGAAGATTTATGCCATGCTGAAGGCCGGCGGCAATTTCAAGGTGCAGCAGCATTTGTTTATTGACCGCATAGATTATTGCAGCTTCGGCAATACGCATCCCTTTCGGGTGAAGATTGTGAATCGCTACAATGATGTGTACGATTACTTCTACCTCAAAGTGGCCGATGCCTCCCGCATCTATGGCCTGGAGCTGGAGCACCTGCTGTCGCCTAATCAGCTCAACTTTCTGACGCACGAGCAGACCCTCGTGGAGGAGCATATTGCGGGTATTCCGGGGGATGTGTTTGCCGCCGATTATCTGGAGCGGCCCGAGTTCAATCCGAAACGGATTGCGAAGGATTTTGTGAAGTTCAATGAGCGTTGCCTGGCCAGTCTGCTGGGCGATATGCGGGCCTACAATTTCGTGTTCGTAATCACGCCGGACTTCGACGATTACCAGTTTCGCATTCGCCCCATTGACTTCGACCAGCAGTTTTATGAAGGCAATATCCGGATGTACCAGCCGCAATTTTTCAAAGAGAATCTGCCTTTCGTGCAGCTCGCGCTCCAGCACTTCAACTCGCAGGTGATGGACCAGTACCAGCAGGAGGAGCGGGCACTGATGGTGCAGCGGATGCGCAGTGAAAGGGTGCGGCTGGCAGGCCTTCGCGATGCCTTGAAGACAGATGAGGTGACGCCCTTCGAAAAATTGCAGGAGCTGCGGCTGGCGCTGGCACAGCACTACAGTGACAAACGATTTGAAACCTGCGACAGCACCTCGGCACTCATGGAACTTAGCCTGAAACGGCTGATCATCCGGCGGCAAAGGGATTGAAAGAATACCCTCGCTTCACACGATTTTGAATGTTACTCGCCGGCGGCACCTACCGGCTCATGCCCGCGCAAAAAGAGTAGAAACAGGATGATGCCGGTGCCGATGAGGACACCCGCCCCTGCGATATACCACCACGAAACGGAGAAGAAAATTGCCAGCCAGATGCCCATGCTGAGCAATGCCGGAATCGGGAAGAAGGGCATGCGCCAGGGTCGTTCAGGCTCGCGCCGGTGCCAGGCTATCACACCCACAGCCTGCGACACAAACTGCACCAGAATGCGCATGGTGATGATGGCCGTGATGACCTCCTTCATCCGAAAACTGAGGGCAAACACAAAGCCAAGCCCGCCGAGCATCAGCAGGGACACATGCGGGATATGATGCTTCGGGTGGACGCGTGCAAAGATTTTGAAGAAGAGCCCATCCACCGCTGCCGCGTAAGGAACACGCGAGTAGCCCAGCAGGACGGAAAAGAGCGAGGCTAAAGCGATGCATAAGATGAGACCCGTGGCTACCTGCGCCGTTGCGTGGTTATAGATGCGCTCGAAATAGAGGCTGACGACAAAATCTGAATGTGCAACCGTTTGCCAGTTGAGGTTTCCGAGCACCATCGTCTGCATGAGGAGATACAGCACCGCAATGCCGGTGATGGAAATGAAAATGGCACGTGGAATATTGCGCTGTGGTGATTTGATTTCTGCGCCCAGATGGCAGACGTTGTAGTAGCCGAGATAGGAATACACCGCCTGCAGTGAGGCCTGCCCCACCACCGCAGAGAAGAAGAACCGAAAGGGGCTGGCAGGTAAAGAGTGAGGCAAAGCCAGACTCCATCGAAAATGCGGAATGCCCGAGAGGATGATCCAGATCAGAGTGCCGCCGGTGATGGTCCACAACACGACCGAGAGCCGGCCGATGCTTTGAATATTCCGGTAGAGCAGCCACACCATCAGAAGGACAAGCCCGCCACTGAGTGCTTTCCGCTCCAGAAATCCGATGGGTGTCAGAAAGCTGAAATACTGGGCAAAGCCAATGGCGGCAGAGGCTACCACCAGCGGTGCCTGAATCACCGTTTGCCATACAAACAGGAACGACATCATGCGACCCGCCCGACCGGGAAACAGGCGCTGCAGGAAAACGTAAGAGCCACCGGCTTCGGGCCATCGTGCTCCCAGCTCGGCCCACACACAGGCATCTGCATACGCCAGTAACGCGCCCACCAGCCAGGCCACAATGCTCCAAGGCCCACCCATCAGCGACACGATCAATGAGAGGGTGATGAAAGGCCCAATCCCGACCATGTCTATCATGTTGATAGCGGTGGCCTGAGTGAGGCTCAGCGAGCGGGAAAGTTTCGGCGCTTCGTTTGGCATGGACGCAAAGGAAATCATGCAGTCGAGGATTCTGCAATGCCTTTACGAGGGTCGGCTAATTTTCAATTTTGAAAAAATGCTCACCCTATGCGCCGCTCTTTCCTTCTTCTGCTCATGCTTTTTAGTCTGCATGCAACCGCTCAAACTCAGTCGGACGAACAGTTCATTCGCACGATGCTGGACCGGCAGGTAAGCGAATGGAACCAAGGCCGCGTGGCCGGCTATATGATTGGATATTGGGAGAATGACAGCCTTGTCTTTATTGGCAAGAGCGGTCCTACGTACGGCTATGCATCCACACTGGCTCGCTATCGCAAAGCTTATCCCGACGCAGCACACATGGGCAGGCTGCAATCCACGATTTTAAAACTGCGGCTGCTGTCGCCCGAGTGGGCCTACGTGACGGGCCGCTGGGAGCTGACGCGTAAAGCGGGCAACCTGGCAGGTTATTACACTTTGTTGCTGCGGAAAATGAATGGGAATTGGGTGATTGTAGAAGATCATAGCTCTTGACGGTGGATTTCTTTGTTGGTTGAAGCTGCGTCCCTCTTTCAATTTTGCAACATGAAGCTGCACCACCTGATTGTCCTGAGCCTGGCTGTTTCCTGCTGCCTTGCCGGCTGTGTTTCCAACAAAAAATATCTCGCGGCCAAAGAGCAGGCACACCGCGACAGCGTAATGCTGGCATCGCATATCGCTGCGCAGCAGCAAAGCATCGGACAACTGGAAGCGAAGGTCAACCAGATGAAATCGAGCAGTGAGTTCACCACTTCGCAGCTCAACGAAAGCCAGGAAGAAATTGCCCGGCAGCAGCAACGCATTAAAGAGCAGCAGGCTCGTGTGCAGCAATTGCAATCCTTGATTGACCAACAGAAGGCAGCCACTGAAGCCCTCCGCTCGCAGATTGCTGATGCGATGAAACGATTCCCGTCCAGCCAGCTTAGTGTGTTTACGCGCAATGGCCGTGTCTATGTTTCGATGCAGGAAAGCCTGCTGTTCCCTTCCGGCAGCGCCATAGTCAATTCCAAGGGTAAGGAAGCCTTAGGTGTTTTGGCTGAGGCACTGAATCAAAATCCGGACATCCACATCATTGTTGAGGGGCATACCGACAGCGTGCGCATGCACACCGCGCTCTTCCCCGATAACTGGGCACTGAGTGTAGGACGAGCGACTGCCATTACGCGTATCCTCACCAACGATTATCATGTTGCACCGGAGCGCATCACCGCAGCCGGCCGCAGCCGGTTTGAGCCCGTTGCGGATAATGCAACTGCAGAAGGCAGGGCAAAAAATCGCCGCACCGAAATCATCCTCGCGCCTAAACTGGACGAGCTGATGAAGCTGATTCAGGGATAGTTTTCTTTCATCGAAAAACGGGGAAGCCGACATTACGGGAAGCGTACACAAACATTATTAGGTAAT
>JAMIQN010000150.1:0-4736 GCA_035914595.1 Chitinophagaceae bacterium
GGCCTTACCATCAATATTGATGATTGTTATGTGTGTGTTTGAAAATGGTGAAGGGAGTTAAGAGATAGTCTCGTTGGCACTGAACCCTGCTACACAACTCTGAAGTCCGGTGAGATAGGTTACACTTGCTAATGAAAATGCTTCTTCTGCCATGTAAGGCGGGTAGGGAAAAAGGAAGCCAAAGTAGTTTGGACGATTATAGTCCGATACCTCATAGTTTACCTTATGACTAAAAACTTTTACGTTATTTGTTAAGAAAGTATCATTGTTAATGTACCATTTAGAATATCTTGCTTCCTCCTTCTTTTTACATGATGAGATAAGGACGATCATTATGGCAAGCAAAGTGGTAATTGAACTTTTCATTTTGAATCTTTCAGATGCTCTAAATTATACGGTCAAAATTCAATTTCCTATTGGCGCTTTGCAAAGAAGTAAAATTCATTTTGTCTCTGCAAGTCAAAGCCTTGCCTTGCCATACAATAAATTGCGTTTGTGATGCAAGTTTCTTCATTTGCCGCCCAACGACGGGAATTGGATACTCTGCATAATCAGCGTTAAGGAGAAAAATTCACTTTTCCCTACCTGGCAACAAAATTTCTGAAGTACCCGTTCCGCTCCCCTCTTCAGAGGTATTCCTCCCCTCCCTCCTTTGTACCAGCAGGAAAATCAGAAACACCCCCACGCCATACTGCACCTCCAGAATCGCATCCACCATCAACGGCACCAGCAGCATACACCACACTATCTTAAAAAAAGCCCCGTTCCGGTTGCGCCCGGCCCCTTTCAACGCTGCTAAAAGCCAAATGGTAAACAATACAGCGGCGGGAATGCCGGCAGCCATTGCTGCGGTAAGCCACTGGTTGTGAGGCCAAAGCTGTTGCTCCTTCGCCACCTGTGGGTACCACTGTGCATAGCCCTTGCTCATCTCGTGCAGCACATCGCCGGCACCCACGCCGCCCCAGGGATGCTGCGCAATCAGCCGGCGCGCCACATCGTAAGAAAGGATGCGCCCTGCGTCGCTATAAGCACCCGTCCTTTCGCCGGACTGAAAGACACGCCATGTGAACAGGCTGTAATCTATTCTTACGCGCAACGTAGGAATGGCTGCATAGGCCAGCGCAAGGAATCCCCCTGCCAACAGCAACACCAGCAATCCCTTACGCCAGTTTTTGGCCAGCCGGTAGATGAAAATGCCCAACACCAAAATGTAGAAGGCGACCAGGCCCGTTTTGTCTGCCAGCACATGCAGGTAAATGGCAAGTAGCAAGGCAATGAATCCTAGCACATAGCGCTCCCAACGCTGCAGTTGCGGCAGGTAATAGACGACCCAGGCAATGCTCAACGCCACGGCTGCCGAAAAGGAGATATGATCGCTGTCCATCGGCGTAGCCAGGACGTGCGCATACTTATACTGGTCAATGAGTTGCTGCGAATTGCCATGAATGAAGACACTGAGAGAGGAGGCCGCACCTGCCAGCATGATGCCTGCTAATGCCCAGGTGTAGATGCGCCAGTGCTTCGCTGAAAAATCGGGCAGCAGTCCGAAGGCCAAAGGCAGGAGCAGGAAAGGAAGTTTTACCTGAAGATGGGCGCCCCATTCGGCTTTGTCGGTAGTCCAGAACCAGGAAAGAGCGTAGAGCGCAACCCAGCCGAGGCCCAGCAGCCACCAGCGTTGCCTTAGCCAGAGGCGCGGATGCACGCCCCACAAAGCCGTGAGGCCAAACAAAATCATGCTGATGGAGGCGACAGACCGCGAGAACATCATGCCTCCGATCATCGCCAGCAGAAAGAACAGCGCGAGATGAAGCCGCCAGGCAGCCGACGAAGGGTGAAGGTTATTTTTGTTCACGTGCCTCAGCAAGATTGCTCCGAAAACGGCCAAAGATATTTTTTAGTGCCCCCGCAAGACCTCACCCACTTACTGCAACGCATCCGCAGCGGTGATCAGCGGGCCCTGGCGCAAGCCATCACCCTTGTTGAAAATGACCTGGAGCCGGCAGGGCTACTGCTGCGTTCGCTGAAACATGCTTCTGTGCCCGGTGTGGTGGGCATCACAGGGCCGCCCGGTGCAGGCAAAAGCACGCTGGTCAATGCTCTGCTCGGCGAATGGACGAAGGCCGGTAAGAAAGTAGCCGTATTGGCCGTGGACCCCAGCTCGCCTTTCCATTTTGGCTCTCTGCTCGGCGACCGCATCCGCATGGCTCGTTACTATGATCACCCTTCGGTTTTTATTCGTTCGCTGGCCAGCAGAGGTGCGCTGGGCGGCCTCCATCCGCGCATTTTTGAAATAGCGGACGTGGTGAAAGAAGCAGGCTTTGATTTGGTGCTTATAGAAACGGTGGGCGTAGGCCAGAGCGAAGTGGAAATTGCCGGCCTGGCCGATTGCACCGTTGTGACGCTGGTGCCCGAAGCCGGCGATACCATTCAAACCATGAAGGCAGGCCTGCTGGAGATCGCAGACATTTTTGTAGTGAACAAAGCAGACCGCCCCGAGGCCGATAAGCTCTATCAGAATTTGCGCATTCTGGCGCATCAACGGGTGGGGCAGGAGCCGGAAACGCCGGTGCTGAAAACGGTAGCCCATCAGGAAGAAGGCACCGGAAAGGTGGCCGAAACCATCCTGCAGGTTTTGGAGGCTAGAAAAGGACGGACGGCGCGTCAGGAGTATCTGCTTTTGGAAAAAGCCTACCGGCTGATTCAGTCGGCAAGAATGGCGCCTTATCCCAAAGCCATGCTCTCTGAAAAATTGAAACAGGCCCTGCAGGCATCCGATTTCAACATCTATGCCTTTGCGCAGGAAATGGTGCAAGGCTGAGTGCCCCGCCGAGTCGGAGTAATTTTGGGCCTTTCCAAGACCCATGCCGAGCCTGATTACC
Source organism: Chitinophagaceae bacterium (assembly GCA_035914595.1). Taxonomy (GTDB): domain Bacteria; phylum Bacteroidota; class Bacteroidia; order Chitinophagales; family Chitinophagaceae; genus UBA1952. The sequence goes on from JAMIQN010000150.1 coordinate 2,880, forward strand.
TGGTACCATACCCTGCGCCATCTGAAACGCCGGCAACTGGGGTGGCAGGTGTGGCGGCCTTTCGCCATGGCCTTTTCAAGAAGGCATCATGTGCGCATCCTCGACATAGACCTGGCTCTGCACCGTGAGCCGATGGAGTTGCTTTCGCTGTCGGTGGCACCTTGCTATTTCCCGCAAGAGCGACGCTTCTGCTTCCTGAATACGAGTCAAGTTTTTGAAGGAGCCATTGACTGGGATTGCCCCGATCATGGCCGCCTCTGGGCCTATCATCTCAATTATTTCGAGTGGCTGTATGATGATGCGCTTTCCGTGGAGGAGCGCCTTGACAGCATTCATTCATTTGTAGCAGCGAAACGCACGAAGGTGGGTGATGAGGCTTATCCTACATCGCTTCGTATCGTGGCCTGGGTACGCTTCCTGCTTCGATACGGAATCAGTGATGAGCCGGTGCTGAAACGCCTTTATCGGGATGCCGACTGGCTCTGTCGCTTTCCTGAATATCAGATTGACGGCAACCATCTTTTTGAAAATGCGCTTGCACTTGTATCGGCGGGCGCATTTTTTGGTAATGGCCGGATTTACAAGCGCGGAACGGGCCTGTTGCTCGCTTGTGTGCGCGAGCAGATTCTGCCGGATGGCGGGCACGTAGAAGGCAGCCCCATGTATCACAGTCTGCTGCTTTGGCGGAGCCTGCAATGCCTGGAATTGCTGCGTGTATTGCCCTTCCGTTTCTATCATGGCATCAACTTCTGGACGCGGCTCAACAGCAAAATGTTGGGCTGGCTGGAGGCGGTTACGTTCAGTGATGGAAGCTGGCCGCAGTTTCAGGATGCTACGGTGGGCATCGCCCCTACGACCGAGGCCATCCGAAGCTATGCGGCAGCTTTAGGCCTGCAGGCACAGCAGGTGCAAGCTTCTGAGTCCGGCATTCGCACCCTACGTGCCGGCGAGATGGAGCTTGCCGTGCAATGCGGTCCGCTGCAGCCGGTCTTTCAGCCGGGGCACAGCCATGCCGCGATAGGCACATTTTGTCTGCACTACCAGGGCCGCCCCGTTATTGTGGACACCGGCGTTTCTACTTATGAAGCAGGAGCCATCCGCCGTTACGAACGCTCGACGGAGGCGCATAATACAGTTGTTGTGGGTGGTAAGGATTCTTCTGAGATGTGGCGCTCCTTTCGTGTAGGCAGGCGGGCTGAGCTGATTGCCGTGAACGAAGAGGGCGGGTGGCTGGAGCTTGTGTATGTGCCTTATGCTTTCCCAAAATGCAGACATACCCGGCGCTTCAAAATCACCGAGAATAGCCTGCGTATTGAAGATGAACTGAGTGGTGAATTCCCTGATGAAAGCCGCGCCTGGCTTCATTTTCACCCACAGCAGAAGGTTGAAAAGACGAGTAGGGGAGCCTTGAATCTTGGCGATCTGGAGATTCGAAGCAATGAAGGCCTGGAAGTGGTGGAAAGAAGCGTTGCAGAGTGCTTTCATCGCCGTGCGAAGGCCCCGGCGGGGGTGATTTCATTCACAAACAATTTATTTATTGAAATTGAAGTCACGCGTTCCTGACTATGTATATTCTGCTTATCCGGGATGACCAACCATTGACTAAGAAAAGTGCTTGAAACCCGCGCCAGTGTTGCATTTTGCATCCCGAACACATAGTCAATACAGGGAGATTTGACACTGAGATACGGATAGCGATTTATTATGGTATCTTTGCTCTCCCTATAACTATGAAACCTTTAAAATGAACATCCTTAATCCGTATGTTGCCTATTCCTTAGCCATTTCAGCCTCGCTTATTATCAGCCTTTTTTCCGTACCGAACATTATCTATATAGCGAGGCGGAAGCATCTGGT
>JAMIQN010000151.1:0-3714 GCA_035914595.1 Chitinophagaceae bacterium
GGACATGGCAGCAATGGCAGGAGGCAACGGGGGATAATGAGGTAGGTCGAGTCTATTTCGGTGTTGAGGCGGGAGGCAATTGGGAAGGCACCAATATTCTGCATTGTGCGAAAGAAATTGAAGTGCTCGCCAAGGAGCGGAATATGCCTCCGGAAGATGTTGTGGCGCAGATGGCAGGCGTGAAGAAGAAATTGATCAAGAAACGGTCACAGCGGCCCCGTCCGGTGACAGACGACAAATGCATCCTCTCCTGGAATGCACTCATGAATCTGGCGTTGACAAAGGCTTCACAGGTCTTGGATAGCGCCGATTTGCTTCGTCAGGCCGAGCAGCATTTGATCTGGATGCAGACATCATTCGGGCCGGACGCAGCAGCCATGAAACGCGTCTGGAAAGCAGGAATGGCGCGTATTTCAGCCAACTTAGATGACTACGCATTCCTGGCACAGGCGATGCTGCAATACGGAGTTACAGCAGGGGTAAATGAGTGGATTCTAGAGGCCGGTAAAGTCTGCGAATCTGTGCAGAATAAGTTCGGCGAGAAAGGTTTAGCCTATCTCTATTTCAGTGAGCGAGATCAACAGGGCATTCCCGTCAGAAAGGTAGAGTTGATGGACGGTGTGCAACCATCCGGGAATGCAGTAATGGCGGGACTTTTCATCAACCTGGGTATGGTGCTTGAACATGCGGAATGGATTGCTCGAGGAGAAGAAATGATTGCAAAAATGGCCCGCGAGACATGCCTTCAACCCCTTGGTTTCGGGCGCTGGGGGGTGCTGATGCAACGCAACGTTGCAGGCCCTAAAACAGTGGTCATTTCCGGGCGCGATGCGTTGGCAAACTGGAAGGAAATGCGAGGCGGATGTGCACCGCATGTGGTTGTCCTAAAGGCTGAAAACGCCGACGAAAATTTGCCATTAACCGCAGGCAAAGGAAGTGGTGCTGATTCCCTTATTTTTGTTTGCACTACAGAGGGATGTATGCCTCCTGTTGTGAGCCAAAAAGATGCGTTTCGCCTGCTATAGCAAATCCTGCACCACAGAAGCAATGAAGTTGGAAAAAGCACCATTTGCAGGGTCTTCACGACTATTTTTTGACATCCCGCTTGATTTTTCAGAAAAAACGCCAAATATTGTGTGCCGGTTTTTTAGCGCTGCATTGTGACGCTAAGCCGAAAATTCTTTTTATTTGCCACCTCGCAATCAACAACTCAATACGGTAGTATGAAACAACGCTCCCTGACCATCTCAGCCGTTGCGCTGCTAGCACTTGCAACAGGCTGCGGTCCATCAGGAAATGGAGGGCAACTTGTAGGCGTGCCAAACACGATGAACTACACGCCACCCACTCCGTTAGGAATGGTATTCATCCCTTCTGGAGTACTGAAAATGGGCGCCAGTGATGAGGATATCACGGGTAAGAATGAGGCCCTCATTCGGACTGCCCAGATTTCCGGATTTTACATGGACGCCACTGAAATATCCAATCAGGAGTATCGCCAATTCACGAATTGGGTTCGTGACTCAATAGCACATACACTGCTGGGTGATTTTCGGGATATGCCGGATGGCAGCCAAATTTTGGATACGCGCAAGTCGATTAACTATCGCAATCCGGATGTTCAGGATCAGCTTGCCTCACTTTACATCCCTGCTGACCAAAGTGGCTGGGGGAAGAAGGAGTTTGATAACAGTAAGTTGGTGTACCACTATGAGGTGTTCAACTTCGATGAAGCCACGAAGAACCCTACGCAACCACGTACCAACTTTATTGAGAAGCATGATGTCGCCATCTATCCGGATACGACGGTTTGGATGAGACAGTTCTCCTATTCGTATAACGAGCCGATTACCCGCCAATACAACTGGTTCCGTGCTTTTGACAACTATCCTGTTGTCGGCGTGAATTGGTTTGTTGCAAACGCTTTTTGTAACTGGCGTACACATCTCTGGCGCTCTGAGCGGGAAAAGAACAAGCAGTATTTTGAAAGCTACTTCCGTCTGCCTTCTGAGCAGGAGTGGGAGTGGGCTGCTCGTGGTGGTCGTAATGAATCACCATACCCTTGGGGCGGGCCTTACATCGTAAACAAGAAGGGCTGCTACTTGGCTAACTTTAAGCCTCAGCGTGGTAACTATGCAGCTGATGGCGGACTTTACACAACGCCGGTCAACGCATACTTCCCCAACGATTACGGTTTGTATAACATGGCCGGTAATGTAAGTGAATGGACAGGCTCCTCTTACTTCGGCCAGGCCTATGACGTGGTTGCTGATGTCAATCCGGATGTGCATTATCGTATCCGTGAGAATGATCCTCAGTGGATGCGTAGAAAAGTCATCCGCGGTGGCTCTTGGCGCGACGTTGCCTATTACCTGCAAACCGGTACCCGCGATTGGGAGTATGCAGATACGGCGAAATCTTATATAGGCTTCCGTTGCGTGTACCCGGAAATTTCTCAGGCTGTAACCAATCGCCCGATTCGCGGACGCGCAAGCAATCGCTAATCTTTAATAATGCACTCGTCCAAAGCGAAGTGAGGCTTCGCATCTCTCATCAACTCATCTAACAAACGCTCGTACTCGCAATTACGTAACAGCAAGCAATGAACTCAATCGCACTTTTCTTTGAGACTAAGTCTGGTAAGTACCTGAAGAATTTCATCGTAGGTATTGGCGCGTCTATCGTACTTATTGGTGCGCTTGCCAAACTTCAGCACTGGCCCATCGCCAATTTCATGCTGCCTATCGGCATGTTCACGGAAGCTTTCATCTTCGCCCTTTTGGGTATCCTGCCCCCTCCCAAGGATTACTATTGGGAGCGCTATTACCCCAACTTGGATGAGAATCCGCATGTAGAGGCCTATCGTAAGGGTGTTAAGTTCCAAGTACCTGCAGCACCGCTTGGAGCAGGTGGCGGAAGTTTAGGAGCAACAGCATCGCTTGACAAGATGCTGGAAGAGGCTCAAATCAATCCGACCAACCTTCGAAGGTTGAATGATAATTTCAACCGCTTTAGCGATACCGTAGAGCAGATGAAGGATATCACCGAAGTGACTGCAGCTACAGGCGCCTACACAACGGCAGCACGTGAAACAGCTACCGCTTTGGGTGAAATGAAGACGACCTTCCAAGGTGCCACTCAGACTATGAATGTTTTCAATGCGGCGTCTGAAGATGCAGCTAAGTTTCATGGGCAGGTTTCTGTTCTTACGCAGAATTTGGGTCAACTGAATCAGATTTATGAAGTGGAACTGCAGGATGCCAATAATCACCTAAAGGCAATGAATCGCTTCTATAGCACGCTTCTGAATGCTTCAGATTCTATGGCGGCTTCTGCTGAGGATGCACAAGCTGCAAGGGAACAAATTGGTGCCCTTGCTAAGAACCTCACAAACCTGAATTCTATCTACGGTAATATGCTGGCAGCAATGCAGGGGAGGTAGGAGACCTCGTTTGACATCTGTGAAGTAGTACACCTCGTAATCTAAATTCTCTGTAAAAGCCAAGGAATGTCATCGTCCATACCAAAAGAGCCGCGGCAGCTCATGATCAACCTCATGTACTTGGTGTTGACTGCCATGCTGGCCCTGAATGTTTCTAATGAAATCTTGCATGCGTTCAAGATATTGAACGCAGGTATTACCAAGTCGAATCAGGCTCTTGATGCCAAAAACAATGAAACTCTGCTTGAATTCCAGGCAAATGAGGATATGGA
>JAMIQN010000152.1:0-11493 GCA_035914595.1 Chitinophagaceae bacterium
TGTGCTTGCTATAGAAGGCGCTGCCGGGGCACATTTTAGCATCGCCAACAGCCTGGGCCAAATCCTGCTGGAAGGCCGCATCCACAGCGGGAACGCGCAGGTGGATGTGTCGGCATTGCCTGCCGGCCTTTATCTGCTCCGCCTCACCGATGCCAATGGCAATCGCGGCGTGATGCAACTGATGAAACGGTAGGATATAGCAGGAAAGCCGCCTGTTGCAGGGCGGCTTTTTTGTGTTGGAAAGAAGTTACCAATGCGGCCCAACTTCCCCTTCAAATTCATCCCTGTGAGCATCTGTCGCCGTCAGGCCTACCGTTATCTTCACCTCATGAAGCCCCTCGCGCTCGCGGCTCTGCTTTTCTTTTCTTTTTCTGCGGCAGCCCAGCCTTATTTCCAGCAACGCGTGGACACCCGCCTCTCCGTCCGCCTGGATGATCAGAAGCATTTTCTCCACGGTTTCGAGCAGCTTCATTACACCAATTATTCGCCGGATACCCTGCGCTACCTCTACCTCCATCTCTGGCCCAATGCCTACCGCAACGACCGCACTTTTTTCGCTGCGCAGCAGGTGCTTCAGGGCAAAACCGATTTCTATTTCAGCCCCGCCGAAGACCGCGGATATATAGACAGCCTCCACTTTCGCGTCAACGGAGAAGCTGCTTCTTTCTTCAGCAGCCCCGGCTACCCGGACATCGCCCGACTCGAATTGCCGGAGGCCCTTTTGCCCGGCGCCAGCCTGACCATCGAAACACCTTTTCGTGTCAAAATCCCCAAAGTCTTTTCGCGCCTCGGCCACTCGGGGCAGGCCTATTACATCTCGCAATGGTTTCCCAAACCTGCTGTGTATGACCGGCAGGGCTGGCACCCGCTCCCCTATTCCGACCAGGGCGAGTTCTATTCCGAGTATGGCAGCTATGATGTGCAGATCACCGTTCCGAAAAACTATGTGGTGCTGGCTACAGGCGAATGCTTAGACACCGCAGAAGTGGAATGGTGGAGCAGGCAGAACCATCCGGCACCTGCCGATACGAGCCATCGTACTGCACAGAAAAAGCAGCCCAAAAATCCGTTCCCGCCCTCCTCCACCGAATGGAAGACCTTGCATTTCCGGGCAGACAGTGTGCATGATTTTGCCTGGTTTGCCGACAAGCGTTTTCTGATACAGCACGACACCCTGCAGCTCTCCGATGGGCGCATAATCCAGGTGTATGTAGCCTTTCTCCCCTCTGATCGCTCAGCATGGAAGGGGGCAACGGCGGTTTTGAAAAAGACGATGCGCGGCTATGGAAATCTATTGGGCACCTACCCTTATGCCTCGCTGAAAGCCGTGGCCGGCAACATGAAAGCAGGGGGCGGCATGGAATACCCTACCATCTGCATCATAGACCGCAGTGCCGGTAGCCTGGAGTTGAATGAAACCCTCGTACATGAGGCCGGGCATAATTGGTTCTACGGCATCCTGGGCAATAATGAGCGCGACTACCCCTGGATGGACGAAGGCTGCAACAGCTTCGCAGAGCGCAAGGTGGAAAACAGCCTGCGCCGCGAGAAAGGACGACGCGGCAGCCTCATCACACGGCTGAATGATGAACTCTATTACCAGCAGGCCGCAACCCGTCGCGACCAGAACCTCCAGCTTTCGTCGGCAGCCTACACAGCGCTCAACTATGGCGCCGATGTCTATTACAAAAGCGCTCTTTTTCTGAACTGGCTGGAGGCCAGCCTCGGCGACGACACCATGCGGCAGGCCCTGCACGGGTATTATGAGCAATGGAAATTCCGCCATCCCGGCCCCGCCGATTTTAGAAATGCAATGGAGGCAGGCTGCAGACGTTCCCTCGCCTGGTTTTTTGATGGCGCCATGAAAACCTCGAAGGGGGTTGACTTCGCAGTGAAGCAGGTGAAGGCCGGCCCGGACCACACGATCATCCGGCTGCGCAATCGCAGTGATTTTGCCGCACCGGCAGGCATCAGCGCTTACCGTGGCGACAGCCTTTTAGCGACCTACTGGACGGCGCCCTTCCGCCACGACACCATCATCAGCGTGCCAACGACAGGAGCGCGCCGCTGGCAAATTGCCGATGCAGTACCCGACTATTTTTCCGCTAATAATCAGTTCAAACAAGGGGCGCTCTTCCACGGGCGTCTGCCGCGCCTGGGCATAGGGCTGGGCCTGAACCACCGCAAAGCACCTACCATCTATGCCTTGCCGGCGCTGGGCTACAACCGTTATGATGGCTTCATGGCGGGCCTGCTGCTCCACAACCTTGGCCTGCCCGAGCCGCGTTTCCGCTATATCCTTTCCGGCATGTGGGGCACGCACAGCAATGCGCTGGTTGGGGCAGGCTCGGTGGGTTATTGGATTTATCCCTCTTCCGTTTTTCAGGAAATAGTGCCGCAGGTGGATGTGAAGAGTTTTCACTTTCTGGAAGTGGAAAATGCCGGCGCCTCGCCTCTGGTGGCCCGCTATCTGAAGCTGGCACCTTCGGTGGAATTTGTTTTTAAGAACCGGTCGCCACTAAGCACGGTACGGCGCAGCCTGTTGCTGAAAGCCTATGCCATCTGGGAAGAGGACATCCGCTATACCCGCGACCCGAACGACAGCACCCGCTATCTGCCGCAACTGAATGCCGCCACCGAGAACACCTACGGGCTGATTCGTTACACCCATCGAAATGAGCGAACCTTCAATCCGTTTTCGTACGTGCTGGAAGGGCAGATGGGCGACCTTTTTGCGAAGCTGAGCGCGACAGGCCAGATTCGAATTGACTACAATGTGCCAAACAAAAGCCTGTACCTGCGCGGCTATTTTGGCAAGTATTTCTCGCGCAGCACGGATGAATATTCAGATTATCGCTACTGGCTGAGCAGTGCTTTCACCGGCCCGAACGACTACCTCTACGACGGCACTTTCATCGGAAGAAATGAACGGGATGGCTTAGGCTCGCAGCAATATTCGATGCAGGAAGGCGCTCAGAAAATCGCCACACCGCTGTATGGTTTCCCTCTGGGCCGCAGCAACAACTGGCTGGCTTCGCTGAACCTGCGCAGTGATCTGCCCCTGGGGAAATTGCCCATCCGCGCCTACCTGGACCTGAGCACCTACGCCGATGCCGCCAAACAAAACCCTTCCGGCAATCGCTTCCTCTATTCCGCAGGCTTCGAACTGCATTTCCTCCACGACCTGCTGCTGCTGCATGTGCCCGTCGTGCTCTGTCCCGATTACCGCGACTACCTGAAGAGCATGTACGCAAAAGACCGATTGCTGCACAGCATCAGTTTTTCCGTGGAGCTGCAAAACCTGAATTGGTTGCGTTCTGTTTCCGGCCTGTTGCAGCAGCTTACCAAATAAGCGGCTCATTTTTCGCGCACGTCCAAAGCGTCCCGCAGGGCATTGCCCAGAATATTGAAGGCATACACCAGCAGCATAATAGCAATGCCGGGTACCAGCGCCAGTGCCGGACGATTGGTGAGCAGAAAGCTGAATTGCTCTTTGATCATCAGCCCCCACGAAGGCATGGGTGGCTGTACGCCAATACCCAGGAAGGAAAGGCCGGCTTCAATCAATATGGCAGCGGCAAAATTGGAAGCGGCAATCACCATCAGCGGGCCGGCAATGTTGGGGAGGATATGCCGCAGGATGATGCGCATGTCAGAAAGGCCCAGGGTGCGGGCGGCCTGGATAAAATCCATCTCACGCAATTGCATCACCTGCCCCCGGATCAGGCGGGCGGCACTAACCCACATCGTCAGGCCGATGGCCACAAAAATTTGCCAGAAGCCTTTGCCAATGCTCAGCGTGATGGCAAATACAAGCAGCAGCGTGGGAATGGCCCAAAGCAGGTTGATGAGGTACATCACCACATTATCCACCCAGCCGCGATAGTAGCCGGCAATGGCGCCCAGCAGAATTCCGATGGAGAGCGACAAAAGCACCGCCACCAGCCCCACGCCCATGCTCACACGCGTGCCCACCAGCAGTCGCGACAGCACATCGCGGCCATAGCGGTCGGTGCCTAAGAGGAAACGATGTGTGGTAACGCCCTTGTTGAAAACATAGGCCTGCTGTGCTCCCAGATTTTGATGTTGGAGCCTGGGCGGCACTAAGCTTTTGAGCGGAAAACTGAGTGTGTCCTGAAGGCCTTCATCAATGTAATGCGCCACCACCACTGTGTCGCGGGCAAAAAAGAAGGAGTTGATTGGAACCAGATTGAACTGCTGTGGGCTGCCAAAAAACAGACGATTGAAAAAGCCTGGGTTTGCGTTTTGATGGCGCGGCACTTTCAAAAATTGTCGTGAAAAGCCCGGTGGCCTTGCTCCCAACTCCACGATCATCCGATTCGCATTGGGCGAATGGTCCGGCGCCAGCGGATATGCAAACACAGCCACGATGCAGGCCAGCGCAATAAAGCCAAGGGCGTACATCGCAGGCCGTTTGCGCCTGAGGCGCTGCCACAGCGATACGTTGGATTCGGATTTCAAGCTGGGCAAAGATGCTTTAATGCGTCATCGCAACAGGTGCCCGAAGGAGCTGCCTTTCATCGCGTAATCACAAACTTCATGGGCTTGGCGGTGGCGCCGGTGCCATCGGGCATACGCACATGAATGCCATCGTAATAGGCCGTGTCGCCGGGCTTCGTCCGATAATTCAGGGTCTTGCTGATGATGCCGCTGAGTGTGTCGCCCAGGCAATATTCCGAGAGGTAACTCGTGACGAGCAGGTCGTTGCCTACAGAATCTTCATACAGATGGCGCTCACCATAGGTGAAGGTGAAGCCTTCAATAAAAGCGCCTCCGGCATTCTTCAGACGAATGCCCTGGGGTGCGAGCCGGTCAAATTCTTCCTTCGAAATATCACCATTGCTCAGGCTGCTGGTATCCCCCAGCATTGCGACAAACACAGGCTTAGGCTTGGTTACCGGCGTTTTCTTATCAGTATTCTTCTTCTGCGCATACACCATCGAAACAACCAGGAGCAGAGCGGCAGGCAGGAGCAATCGGCGAAAAACCATAAGCCTTAAAATTACAGGGAAGCGAGACTTTCTGAGATTACGGCGATGCGGCTTTGGGCATCACTTTGCTTCTTCCGCTCCAGGGCTACCACTTCGGGTTTTGCATTCTGCACAAACTTTTCATTCGATAGCTTTTTCTCCACGCTTTGCAGGAAGCCCTGCAGATAGCTCAGCTCTTTTTGCAAGGTCTCGCGCTGGGCGGTCGTGTCAATCTCCTGGTCTGAAATCAGGTAGAGTTTATCCTTCTGCACCACCAGCGAAATGGCACCGACAACAGGCTCCGGAACGATGCGCAGCTCCGAGGCATTCGTCTGGCGAAGGAGGATGGCTTCGGTGGCCTGATAGAGTGCCGCATCCGCCGGGATGGCCGCCATGCGAAGGGGATCGCGGGGCTTGAGGCCTGCCTTGACGCGCGCATCCCGAACCGCAGTGATGATTTCCTGTAAAGCCTTACCACATTCCAGAACAAGCGTATCGGCGGGCGTATGCCGGGGTAGTTGCTGCACCATCAAATCCTGGCCTGCAGCCCGTTCGCGCAGCGCATGATAGAGTTCTTCGGTGATGAAAGGCAGGAAGGGATGGAGCAATTGCAGGATTTGTTCAAAAATCTGAATGCTCTTTTCATAGACGGAAGCAGGCATGTTCGCACCCTGTGCCGGCTTCACCCATTCCAGATACCAGGAACAGAAATCATCCCAGATCAGTGAATAAATCGTCTTCAATGCTTCGCTCAGGCGGAAGCTTTCAAACATGCCCTCCAGCTCGGCAGATACCTGACTGATGCGGGCCTGCATCCAATCCATTGCAAACGTGGCACCTGCATCGCCCCCCTCCTCACCCAGCCTCGATTCCCAGCTCTTCACCAGCTTCATGGCATTCCACATCTTGTTGCAGAAGTTGCGGCCCTGAAGCAGGGAGCCTTCATCGTACAGCAGGTCATTGCCGGCAGGCGACGATATCATCACGGAGAAGCGGACGGCATCGGCGCCCCACTCGTCAGTAAGGCCCAGGAGGTCCGGCGAATTGCCGAGGCTCTTACTCATCTTCCGGCCCAGCTTGTCGCGCACGATGCCGGTGAAGTACACCTTTTCAAAAGGTATCTGTTGCTTGTATTCCTCACCGGCTATGATCATCCGTGCAACCCAGAAAAAGATAATCTCGGGGGCAGTGACGAGCGTCTGTGTAGGATAGTAATAGGCCAGTGCCGCATTGTCCGGCGCTTCATTCCAATGAAAGACCTGCATGGGCCACAGCCAGGATGAAAACCATGTATCAAGGCAATCTTCATCCTGATGCAAAACGGCGCCGGGAGCGGCCTGAGCGCGGGCTTCTTCTTCAGTTTCGGCTACAAACATGTTGCCCTGCTCGTCGTACCAGGCAGGGATGCGCTGGCCCCACCAAAGCTGGCGGCTGATGCACCAGTCCTTGATGTTCTCCATCCAGTGGCGATAGAGGTTCTTGAATTTTTCAGGATGAAAGGCGATGCGCTCGCTGAGTACATCGTCCAGGGCGGGCTTGGCCAGATCAGGCATGCGGCACCACCATTGCATGGAAAGGCGCGGCTCCACAACCGCATCCGTGCGTTCGGAGAAACCCACCTGATTGGTATAGGCTTCTTCCTTGATGAAGTTGCCGGCAGCCTTCAGGTCTTCAACAATTTTGCTGCGAACTACGAAGCGATCCTCACCGACATAAAGCTGTGCAGCGGTGCTGAGGGTTCCATCTTCATTGAGCGTGTCAATGACCGGCAGGCGGTGCTTGAGACCGAGGTTGTAGTCGTTAATGTCGTGGGCCGGGGTAACCTTAAGCGCGCCGGTTCCGAACTCCGGATCAATGTAGTCGTCGAAAATGATGGGTACGGGGCGGTTCACCAGCGGCACGAGGCAATAGGCACCTTTCAGATGTTGGTAGCGCGGGTCGTCGGGGTGCACGCAGACGGCAGTATCGCCGAGGATGGTTTCGGGGCGGACGGTGGCTATCGTGATGCTGCCATCGGTTTGGTTGCCGTCTTTGTCGCACAGGAAATATTGGACGTACACCAGCTTGCTCTGGGTCTGGCGGTGGATCACTTCTTCATCTGAAAGAGCGGTCTTGGCCTTGGGGTCCCAGTTGATCATCTTCACTCCGCGATAGACATAGCCCTTTTTGAAAAGGTCCACGAAGACGCGGATGACGGCCTTGTAGTAGGCTTCATCCATCGTGAAAGCGGTGCGCTTCCAATCGAGGGCAAAGCCAAGTCGCTTCAACTGTTCGAGGATAATGCCTCCATACTTGTCTTTCCATTCCCAGGCATAACGAAGAAATTCATCACGGCTGAGGGTGTTTTTGTCAATGCCTCGTTCGCGGAGCATAGCCACCACTTTAGCTTCCGTAGCGATGGAGGCATGGTCGGTGCCGGGCACCCAGCAGGTGTTGTAGCCCTGTGCCTTCGCGCGGCGAATAAGGATGTCCTGAACAGAGTTGTTGAGCGCATGGCCCATGTGGAGCACACCGGTCACATTGGGCGGCGGCATCACAATGGTGTAGGGCTTACGGGTAGGGTCCGGTTCCGAATAAAAATATCCCTGCTGCATCCACTGGTCATACCAGCGGCGCTCGGCAGCGGCATGGTCAAAATTCTTAGCGATTTCCATGATGGGCGGCAAAGGTAAATCCTGAGGCCGCGCAGGCCGGAATTATCCCGGTGAAAGGGCCTTGCATTTTGCGCAGCTACATAAAGGAATCGGAAGCCTTTCTCGCAGCCCTTTCAGAAAAAAGAAGCGGCACCCGCGAAGGATGCCGCTTTTCTCAACAAACAATGAAAACAACGTCCGCTATCGTGCCACATTCACCGCCCGCATTTCGCGAATAACGGTGACCTTAATCTGGCCCGGGTACTGCATTTCGTTTTGAATCTTGTTGGCGATTTCGTAGGAAAGGGCACTGCTCTGTTCGTCATTCACTTTCTCGGCTTCTACGATGACGCGCAATTCGCGGCCGGCCTGAATGGCGTAGGCTTTTTCAACCCCCTTGTAGGAAGTGGCCAGCGTTTCAAGTTCTTTCAGGCGCTCGAGATAGCTCTGCATCATTTCGCGGCGGGCGCCGGGCCGTGCCCCCGAAATAGCGTCGCAGGCCTGCACGATGGGCGAGATGATAAACTGCATTTCGATTTCGTCGTGGTGGGCACCAATGGCATTGACCACGGCAGCATGTTCGCCGGCTTTCTCGGCAAGCTTTGCACCCAGCAGGGCGTGGCTCAGTTCGCCTTCTTCGTCGGGCACTTTTCCAATATCGTGTAGCAGGCCGGCACGTTTTGCAAGCTTGACAACCCGCTGGCCAAGGCCCAATTCGGCAGCCATGATGGCACAGAGGTTGGCGGTCTCTTTGGAGTGCATGAGCAGATTTTGGCCGTAGGAAGAGCGGAAACGCATCTTGCCTACCATGCGCACGAGGTCTTTATGCAGGCCGTGGATGCCCAGCTCAATGATGGTGCGTTCGCCAATTTCCATCACCTGCTCTTCAATGGCTTTGCGTGTTTTTTCAACCACTTCCTCGATGCGGGCGGGGTGAATACGGCCATCCTGCACCAGGCGTTGCAGTGAGAGGCGCGCTATCTCCCGACGCAGGGGGTCGAAGCAGGAAAGGACGATGGCTTCCGGGGTGTCATCAATGATAAGATCCACGCCGGTGGCAGATTCCAGCGCGCGGATGTTGCGGCCTTCCCGTCCGATGATCTGGCCTTTCATCTCGTCACTTTCGAGGTTGAAAACGGTAACTGCATTTTCAATGGCATGCTCGGCGGCGGTGCGCTGAATGCTCTGGATGACAATCTTTTTAGCCTCCCGATTGGCATTGGCTTTGGCTTCTTCCATCCGGTCGCGGACGAAGGCCATGGCGGCAGTTTGCGCCTCTTCTTTGATAGAATCAATCAGTTGTGCGCGGGCCTGGTCAGCGCTGAGGCCGGCCACTTTTTCCAGTTTTTGGACATGTTCTTCATGCTGGCGGGCAAGTTCTTCCATCAGGCCATCCAAGCGCGACTGCTTTGCTTCTGCCTGATGCAGGGCCGTATTCAGTTTTTCACGCTCCTTCTCAATTTCCTCGGTCTGGCGCTTGAACTGGGCAGTTTTGTCTAAGAGGCTCTGGTTCTGCTGCTTGATGCGTGCTTCGGCCTCTTCGACTTTCTTGTTTCTGTTGGCTACTTCCTCCTCATGTTTTGCTTTGAGGTTGAGGAAACGCTCTTTGGCTTCGATCTCTTTTTTCTGGCGGGTGCTTTCGGCTTTTATCTCTGCATCCTTGATGATTTGCTCGGCCTGGATATTGGCTTTTTCGAGCTTGAGACGTGCTTCTGAGGCATCGCGGGCGGCTACTTCTTTTTCTTTCTGAGCGTCTTTAGTAAAGAAAAGTTTGCCGGCAAGAAGGCCGGCTATGAGCGCCACTACCCCGATGATAATGGCTAAAACGGTAGATGACATTGTGTGAGATGACTATGATTTTGGGTTCTGAAAAACCGCAGCAATGACGAGGCATTTGCCGGCGGGGCGTAGCGGACGAAGTTAGTCAAGATGGAGCGTTTGCACCGAAAATGAAGTAGTTCTAGCTGTGGTAGAATGTGGAAAGGCGGGGTAAGTTCGCGCCAGCAAAATCGCATGTCAAAAGCAAGCCTTATTCCTGCCGGGCAGCCGGTGGCCGGAAGTGTGTCCATTGCAGCCCTTCGGCGCGAGCCTTCTCACCGCTCCGAGCAGGTCAGCCAGCTATTGTTTGGCGAGCTGGCCACAATATTGGAAGAGGATGCACCAGCGGGCTGGACGAAAATTCGATGTGTGTGGGATGGCTATGAGGGCTGGTGTAAGAGCAGTCAGATACGGGTCATAGCATCGCGAAGTTTTAAGAAGGCATCTGTGTTGGTAGCACCTCCTTCAGGAAAGCTTCAATTCGGGCAGGGTGCCATGTGGTTGCCGGCGGGAGCCGAACTGGCTGACGGTAAGCGCGGCCATTTTATCAGTGAGTACGGTGATGGCGTTTTTAAGGGGAAGAAAATCCGGGTTTCTGATGCGATACCGGATGCAGATGCCGTCGTGGATGCAGCGAGAAATTTTTTGCATGCACCCTACGAATGGGGCGGCCGCACGGTGGCCGGCATTGATTGCAGCGGGCTGGTTCAAATGGCCTACAAGCTATGTGGGATGCGCGTTTTGCGCGATGCCTCGGAGCAGGCAGGCATGGGGCAGGTCGTTAATTTTCTTACGGAAGCACGGGCCGGTGATTTAGCCTTTTTCGACAACGCTGAAGGGCGTGTAGTGCATGTAGGCATCCTTCTGGGACAGGATTCCATTCTTCATGCTACGGAGCAATCCGGGCGGGTGGTATTGGATCGGATAGACGGCGCAGGCATCATCAGCATTACACAAAAGCGCCGTACACACCACTTGCGCATTATCAAGAGGTTGATTTTTTGATATTTGGGAAAGGCGATTATATTCGCCGCGCGGAAGTAGTTGGGATTTTCACCTATAAACACGGCATTAACATAGGCACGCGGTTGCGTATCAGCGACTTAGTGTGCTTATGGTTAAACGCGTGCAAACGATCAAAATGCAGTAAATCAACTGGCTACTTTAGACCCCGAAGCAGCCGGGAAGGCGTCCCGAGCATCAAAAAAGGAATTCATCTCGAACACCAGAACCAAGAACCGGAATGAAGATTTTTTCTCCCCGATCCATTGCAATTGCAGCGTTCCTTCCTCTTCTGGCAGGACCCGCATTCGGCCAAAGCAGTTATGCGCATCAGGACAGTGTAGCCTACTACCTAAAGAGTGGCAAGAGTGATATTGAAGGTCGCCGCTACTCTGCTGCCTGGACCAATTTTGAAAAAGCTTCCAAGCTTGATCCGAACAGCATAGATGCACAAATGGGCATTGTAGATGCCTGCATGAAAATGAACCGTATGGCGCCTGCTATCCGGGCTATGGAGGCCGTAACGAAACTGGCACCGAACGACTACAGCACCCAGTGGAAGCTGGCTCAGATTTACTTCAACTATGGTCAGTTTGATAAAGTGATCGAACTCGTGCCGGTAGTGTATAAAAAGGTGGCCGATCCGAAGGGTTGGGCCTTCATGCTGGGCAAGGCCTATCAAACGAAGCAGGAATACGGCAAGGCAATTACGTATCTCCAGCAGGCGATAAAGGAGGATCCGAAGAATGCGGAAGCCCCCTACCTCATTGGTCGCATGTATGTGCAAATGGAAAACTATCGGGCTGCCATTCCTTTCTATAAGAACTCACTTGCCCTTGATAGCAGTTCTCAACCTACGCACGTGTATGAATTAGCACTGGTGCTGGCTACCGCAAACCAGTTTGATGAGGCTGTGGCCTATTTCAAAATGGCTTTGGAAAGAGGCTATAAAGCTCGTGACGACTTCTACATGAATATGGCCTACACGATGGCCGATGCACACAAGACCGATGAGGCAATTAAAATGATGGAAGATATGCTTGCCCGGC
>JAMIQN010000153.1:0-2371 GCA_035914595.1 Chitinophagaceae bacterium
GGGAAGCTCATTCTGATCACCTCTCACATCCTGAGCGAGCTGGACGAACTGGTTACGGAAGTCATGTTTATGCAGGAAGGAGAAATCCGCTTCCACATGCCATTTGCCGAACTACAGGAACAGACCGGCGAGCAGCGCCTCTCTAAGGTGATCGCCCGCGTCATGCAGCAGCAGCAAACCGAAAAAATGACCCTATGAACAAAGTGATCAAATATGTGCTGGCGGACATTCTCCGAAACCGCATTGTGATGCTGTACACCCTGCTGTTGCTGGCTGTGTCCTGCACGGTGCTGGGGCTGGAGGATAACGTCAACAAGGGGATGCTCAGCCTGCTGAATGTGACCCTGATTATCGTGCCCATGATGTGCATCATCTTCACGACCATCTACCAGTATAACAGCTCCGAGTTTATAGAATTGCTCGTCAGCCAGCCACTTCGGCGCAGGCATATCTGGTTATCGCTTTTTGCAGGGCTGGGAGGCGCTCTTTCCATTGCCTTGCTGATAGGAATCGGACTGCCTGTGTTGCTTTTTCAACCCAACGCCACCGGTGTGGTCATGGTGCTGGCGGGCGTTGCCTTGTCGGTCATTTTTGTGGCCATCGGCTTAATGGCTTCCGCACGGACTCGCGACAAGGCGCGCGGCATTGGCAAGGCTATCCTGCTTTGGCTGTTTTGGTCTTTGCTCTGGGATGCACTGGTGTTGTTTGCCCTCTTTCAGTTTTCGGATTATCCGCTGGAGAAGCCAATGATTATTCTAAGCTTCCTAAACCCTATTGATCTGGCGCGCATCCTGATTTTGCTGCGTATGGACGTCAGTGCGCTGATGGGTTATAGCGGTGCCGTTTTTCATGAATTTTTTGGCACTGCCGGCGGCATGTTGCTCTCTGCCCTCGTGCTGTTGATATGGGTGGCTGTGCCGCTCTGGCTTTCGACGCGCGCCTTTCGGCGGAAGGACCTTTGAGTAAAGTTTGGGAACACAGATTTTTATGATGGCCATGATCGGCAGAAAGTCTTGAACCTGCAATCGCCTGTGATTGCATTGCGGAGTGGCCGGTTCATAAAAGGAAATGCACCAGACCATCGCTTGGAGGGCGCGGGCTGGTGCATGGCGAGCATCTTTGAAAACGATCGGGCGCTTTACTGAATGCTCACCCTCCGGCTGATGGCTTCTCCATCCGCCGCGATGCGCACGAAGTACATACCTCTGGCGGCACCGCTGAGATTGAATTCCTCGAAGAAGCTCTTCCCCGGGTGGGCATATTGCCGGCTCATCATCTCTCTGCCGGTAATGTCGGAAATGGTGATGCTTACTTCTTTCATGGGCTGCTTTGCGTCTAAAGAGATGTTGAAGCGGCCATCGGTGGCGGGATTGGGGAAGAGGCCGACACCCCGGATATTGCTTAGCTCGGAGACACCAACAGGAATGAGGTCGAAGCCGACGTCAAATAAATTGGAAACTCCAGCCGAAATCCCCCAAGCTGAGTCTTTGGCCCCTCCTAACCTTCTCGGTTGGCTTGAGGTACGGCTGGCCATCCAATTGACCCCGCCGTAGTTGTTGCCAATTTCGTCGCCATGCGATATTTCAATGACCACATTCTGAATCCCGTCGTAGAAGAAGTTGCCATCCATCGGGAATTTGAACCAGCGGCCCGTACTGTCGCCTCCCCTGAACGCGTAAGTCGGCCGGTAGAAAATGGTAGTGAGACCCGTAATGAAGGTGTCTTTGGGAGAAGAGCAAAAGCAATTCTTTGCCGTATTGCCAATCTTCATTTTCACATTGTGATAGAGCACGCTGTCAGTAGTGCCGTTGTTATAATACCTTAAATAAACGGCTGTGATCACGCCCGCCGGCATGCCCGGCAGGTCTGCGGGCGTGTTTATATTTTGTATTGTAACGTCGTGTTGGTCAAACATTTGATAACTAATCGGCGCACCCGTCCAAGTTGAAAAGCCATACTTAGGGGGCTGGGCTTGTGCAAATGAAACAGTCAATGCTATGAGCAGAGTAAAGATTGCTTTATTCATGGTTTGTTTATGGTTTTGTGAGGGTGGAGTGATCAGATGAATGGAAACAGCAGGTTGGACTTCCCGGAAAGACAGCCCCGCCCGTTGCGATAAGCGCGGGCGGGTGCATGGCAGGCATATTTGAAAACGATCGGGCGCTTTACTGAATGCTCACCCTCCGGCTAATGGCTTCTCCATCCGCCGCGATGCGCACGAAGTACATACCTCTGGCGGCACCGCTGAGATTGAATTCCTCGAAGAAGCTCTTCCCCGGGTGGGCATATTGCCGGCTCATCATCTCTCTGCCGGTAATGTCGGAAATGGTGATGCTTACTTCTTTCATGGGCTGCTTTGCGTCTAAAGAGA
>JAMIQN010000154.1:0-9681 GCA_035914595.1 Chitinophagaceae bacterium
CGTGAAGGTTTCCGCAATGGCATTGCAGAAAGCAAAACGTCTGGTGGAAGTGGGTCACGATGTAGTCATCCTTTTGGACTCCATTACCCGCCTGGCTCGTGCGCATAACACCGTGGCACCTGCGTCCGGCAAGGTGCTGTCTGGCGGTGTGGAGGCGAACGCCATGCAAAAGCCAAAGCAATTTTTTGGCGCTGCACGAAAGATTGAAAACGGAGGCTCACTGACCATCCTGGCCACGGCTCTTATTGACACCGGATCGAAGATGGACGAAGTAATCTTTGAAGAATTCAAAGGAACCGGCAACATGGAACTGCAGCTCGACCGCCGCCTGGCCAACAAGCGCATCTTCCCGGCCATTGATATCACCACTTCCAGCACACGCCGGGATGACCTCCTGCTACCTCAGGACGTGCACAACAAGATGTGGATCCTTCGCAAGCATATCACTGATATGAACACCGATGAGGCCATGAACTTCCTGCTCAAGCAGATGCGCGGAACGGCCAACAACGAAGAGTTTTTAGCCACCATGAACAAATAGACCTCGGTATTTCTTCGAAGGTCTTTTCGGCGGGATGAGCTGCGGCTTGCCCCGCCTTCTTTTTTGTGCAAAGCCCTGTTTGCTTTCCATGCACGCGGCAGCGAATTATCGTTTGTGTGTCAAATCATTCTCATGCGGCTAATTGCTGTAAAAGCCCGGTAATTTTAGCAGCCAAGCATCTTTAAACTATTGCTATGAAAAGAGACAAACCCGCTCGTGCATCGCTGTTGGTGGTGGAAGATGAAGAGAGCCTCCGGGAGGCCCTCAAGCTGAATTTGGAATTAGAAGACTATGAGGTGACACTGGCCGTGAATGGGCCCCAGGCACTGAAGGCAGTAAAAAATGAATTTTTTGATCTGATTATTCTGGACATTATGCTGCCAGAAATGGATGGCCTTGCCGTTTGCGAAACCATCCGTATGCAGCATAATGCCGTGCCTATTTTATTCCTTTCTGCGCGCAACACCGGCGCCGACCGTGTGGCGGGCCTAAAAAAGGGGGGCGATGACTACCTCACCAAGCCTTTCAACCTGGAGGAATTATTGCTACGTGTGGACAAGCTCATCGCCAAGAATCGCAAGATTACCGAGCCGCAATCCATCACCAACGTGTATGAATTCAACGGCTGCAGGATTGATTTTGCGGCCCATGAATGTCTGGACAAGCAAGGCAACAAGCAGGAGCTTTCGAAGAAGGAGGCAGCCCTCTTAAAGCTGTTGATAGAACACAAGAATGAGGTGGTGAGCCGCGAGCATATCCTACGGGTCGTATGGGGTTACAATGTCTATCCTACAACGCGCACGATTGACAATTTCATCCTCAACTTCCGCAAGTATTTCGAGCACGATACCCGCAATCCGGTTCATTTTCATAGTGTGCGTGGTATTGGTTACAAGTTCACCGAATAGCCGGCCTGCCGTTTATCTTAATGAAAAGAGGCTGCCTCACGTGAGGCAGCCTCTTTTTTTAAGTGTATGCGTGGGAAGGATTACTGGAATTTTCCGGCAAAGCTTCCGCTTGTGACGGTCGTACTGGTGTGGTTGTTGTCGTTTTCGAAGCTGCCGCTAAAGGTGCCTTCCACTTCCGTGCTGGTGAGCTTCGTGATGGTTACATCGCCGGACTTGGACATGTAAGATTCGGTGCCACTCATGGTTGTAGCGCCAATCTGCATTGTTGGGTTCATGGAGCTACTTGACGAGGATGAAAAATTACCGCTGATGGAGCCGCCTGAGGTGCTGGCGCCTTTGGTGATTATTATGGTGAGGGTGGCTGTTTTTACTCCGCCTGTGCCCGTTTCTATGGCAGTAAGCGTGATTTGGTCTTTGGATGCTCCGGAAGAAAATACTGCACTGCTCGTCTGTTGATTGACAGAGCTAAAGTTGCCGAAACCACTGCTACTCGTGTTGAAAGCGATACCGCATTTTCCTGCCGTGAGCCCGCTGGAGCTAAGGCTGCCGCCACCGCCGCCATCATCACTTTTCTTACAAGAGGCAGTGAGGAGCATCAGAGAAGCTGCAGCAACGAGGGAAATGATTTTTGTGTTCATGAGTGTTGGTTTTTTGTTGTGGCAAATATGTCAAGCAGTTGATAGGCCGCCCGTTGTAGAATCGTGTGATTTTCGTTGGAGCATTTGAAATTGTAAACGAGAGGGTAAAGGGCGCTACCACAGCTATTCCCTTCTACCGGTATTTAGAAAAAAAACAACCCGAGCCAAGCCCGGGTTGCAATGAAAGCAAACGGAAAATCAGCAGGCCCGCATCATGCCGGCACCGCCGAAGAAGCGAGGCTTTGTGCCCACTCCTGTAATGATTCGAACTGCAGGTCTATCAGATCATGCGGCAGCGAGAATGGTGCATGTTTCGAAGTCAGGAATACCGTGTACATCGCCAGTTTCTTCCCGAATTCCATATCAGAAAGGCTATTGCCGACCATGATGCTCTTGTGAAAATTGATTTGCGGGAAATCCTCCTTCGCCTGCAAAGCCATGCCCACATTGGGTTTCCGGTTGCGGTCGTCGTCGCTGAGGGCGGTGGCTGCATACACCTTGTCAATGCGCCCGCCGGCAGCTTCGATTTGTTCGCGCATCTGCCGGTGAATTTCCCGAAGGGTTTCTAAGCTCATCAGGTCGCGGCCTACACCACGCTGGTTGGTCACAACGACAATCTTTCCAAAAATGCCGGATAGCCCGGCGATGGCTTCTATGGCCCCGGGACAAAACTCAAACTCATCCGGGGTGGTTACATAGCTGCCTAAAATCTCCTTGTTGATGACGCCGTCGCGGTCAAGGAAGAGGGTCCATTCTTTGTCGGGAGGGGGAATGACCGTTGCTGTTAGAAAATCCTGGCTCATGATAGGGGGGGGCTGTGTTGTGAATCAAAAAAGTTGTTCCTCGCAAAGCTGGCAAACGATGTGGCCGATGGTGATGTGGCTTTCCTGGATACGGGGTGTGTCACTGCTGGGCACATTAATCAGGTGGTCTGCCAGCGCCTTCATCTTGCCGCCACTCGCGCCGGTGAATGCTACGTTGATCATGCCCAACTCACGTGCCACTTCCATCGCTTTAAGAATGTTTTGAGAGTTGCCGGAAGTGCTCAGGCTGATCAGCACATCGCCCTGTCGGCCCATGCCTTTCACCGCGCGGCTATAAACCACATCATAGCCGTAGTCATTAGCAACGGCAGTGAGGTAGGAAGTATTGCAATGAAGCGCCTCGGAAGGAAGAGGATCGCGGTCGGTATAAAAGCGGCCACTGAACTCGGCAGCCAGGTGTTGCGCATCGGCAGCGCTACCGCCATTGCCGCAAAACAGGACTTTGTTGCCATTATTAAATGCCGCGACGATCACGCGGGTCACCTCCTCAATTCGCGCCAGCAAGGCGGCATCTGCCAGCACCGATTCTTTTACAGCAATGGATTTTCGAAGGATAGATGAAATAGCGTCTTGCATGTGCGGGCGAAAATACAGAGGCTCTGCCTGCAACAAAGCGCCTTCAATGCGCAATCCACAGGCTATGGATAACGCGTTCAAAAGCTCATGCCGCCGGCGTGCGTCCCCGCTCAGGGATGCTGCATCGCCGATAGGTAGGGAATCACTTTCGCGTACAATGAATCCAGCTCTTCGGGCCGGTCGCGGTACCAGTTCATGCTGGCTGTAAACTCCTCGCGCGTGATGTGGTGGGCAGCAAAAATGCTCTTGGTCCAAAGAGCCAGCGAATCCATGTTTTTGCCCTGCGCCGGCTGCCCGGGTGTGTGCAGCAACCCGCTATACACGTCGGCAAGATGCAGGTCGGCAAGCACCGGCACCATTTGTTCCGGTGGGAGATGCGGGCTTTCTTTTTTGCAGGAAATGGTCGAAAATATCAGCAGGGCAGCGACCAGGGCAGTTGTCTTTCTCATTCCTCAAGTGCCCGATATTTCTGGGCGTTGTTCGGGTCTATCTGAGCCAGCATGGTCAGGTATTGCTTGCGCTGCTCCATCGGGCCTTGCAACACCACCTTCACCACTTCATCACTCTTGGCATTGAAGAAAGCCTGAATCAGACTGCTTTGCGGGTTGTCGCGGAAGAGCGTCTGCAGCCCGTTGAGGGCTTCCAGAATCTTGCGCCGGCCTTCTTCGGGTTTGCTGTATAGCTGATCCAGCCCTTCGCGGTGGTAGGAATACCACAGGGCGCGATAGCTGGCATAGCGCGGGCTGAGCAACTGATCAATAATCCAGTAGCGGTTTCGGCGGTCTTCAAATGCTTTCCAACCTTTAATGCCGGCATCTTCGGGCGCATTGTTCACCACGTTCTGCGCGCGCTTCAGCAGGTTGGTGCCTCCCGAAGGGGAAAACGAATCGTAGTCGAGGCCGAGGATGAGGTAAGAATAGTAAGCCAGCACCGCCGTCAGGTTGGAGGCCAGCGGGTCGCTGCCGGTGATGCGGTTGTCGTCGAAGTTGAGCGGATTGTACTGCGAGTAGTGAAACACGATGTCTTTATCAATCGTGTTCAGCATGGTAGTGTTGTAGGAAGTGTTGTACACAGGCCGCGTCGCCTGGATGCTGAGTGTGGCGGTGTACAAGTCGGGGTCTTTGTCTGAGCGGGCCGTGATATTGAGCAGCATATTGCAGTCAATCTTTTCGGTAGCGCCAAAATCATCACCGGTCCATTTGTGGGTGTTCAGGAAATCGGTGATGTTGCGCTCCATGCTGGTAAAGACCTGCGGCTCCACGCCCGTAATCTTTTCGTGCAGCACTTTCACGGTGCAGTTCAGCTCCTGCGCCAGGCCAATAAAGGGGCTGCTCAGACAAAGCAGCGTAATGAGCATTTTATACAGCACTTGCTTGCAATTTTTTATCAAGAATGGCGGCTACAATGGCGGCGGCTATTTCAGATTTTGGCATCAGCGGAAGCTCCCGGATGCTGCCGTCGCGGCCCAGCAGGCTCACCTTGTTGGTGTCGTGGCCGAAGCCGGCACCGGCATCGCGAAGGGAATTGAGCACGATCATATCCGCGTTCTTGTCTTTTAGTTTTTGAAAGGCATTGGCTTGTTCATTTTGGGTTTCGAGGGCAAAGCCTACCAGCCATTGGTCATTGGTTTTCACGGCGCCTAAGGCTTTCAGGATGTCCGGGGTGCGACTGAGTCGAAGTTCCAACGCGGTATCCTGTTTCTTTATTTTCTGATCAGCCATGTGTTCCGGACGATAGTCGGCCACGGCTGCTGCCAGCACCGCAATGCCACAGCCCGGAAAGACCCGGGTGGCGGCTGCATACATCTCTTCCGCACTTTCCACGCGCTCTGTCTCGATGCCGGCCCCCGAAGGGCTTAATGGACTGGGTCCCAACACCAAATGCACCTGTGCGCCGCGGGCTGCCAGCGCTTCGGCAATGGAGATACCCATTTTTCCCGTAGAAAAATTGCCGATGAAGCGCACCGGGTCAATGCGCTCATAGGTAGGCCCGGCTGTAACCAACGCGCGCAGCCCTTTCAAGGGTTGATTTTCCTGCTCCGCAAAAAAGGCTGCCAGAGCATCACGCAGTTCTTCGGGTAAGGGCATTCTGCCGGCACCAATGAGGCCGGAAGCCAGCTCGCCATGCGCCACCGGAATGATGTGATTGCCAAAGCTGCGCAGCTTTTCAAGATTGGCCCGGGTGGAAGGATGCAGCCACATGTCTTCATCCATGGCCGGCGCAATGAGGACAGGACAGGCCGCGGAGAGGTAGGCTGCGCAAACCAGATTATCGCAAAGGCCTTGCGCCAGTTTGGCTAAGGTATTGGCGCTGCAGGGCGCTATCAGCAGGGCATCGGCCCAGCGCCCGAGGGCCACATGGTTATTCCACTGGGCGCCATCATGCACGCTGGAAAACACCTCATGCCGCGATACCGTGCTGAGGGCCAGCGGCGATACGAAATCGGAGGCGGCCTGTGTGAGGATGACCTGCACATCGGCACCCGCCTTCACCAGCAGACGTACCAACTCCGGCGTCTTGTAGGCAGCAATGGAACCGGTTACGGCGAGGAGAATTTTCTTGCCCTTCATTTTGGATTTGCAAGATACTGTAAGGGCCGTGCAGCCATCGGTGCAGGACTTTGCGGGAGCATGGGCAAGGGAAGGGGTGTGAACGTACCCTGCTCAAAATGCTTCTCAGTATTTCATGGCTGCCCCAAGATTTTCTTTGGACGGAATGGGGACAATTCCCGTTGCAATGGCGGCCACGATTAACCCCTGTCTATTGTTTACACGAAACTTTTCAAATAGCTCTCTCCCGGCAACACACAACAGCGTTGGGGAGCTTACCTATTTGGAGTACGCCCGCTGGTGGTGGGCAATATCGGAGTTTACTTTTCTTCAAATAGAATTTTCGACTACACTTTAACCGGAGTCCGATTACAAGCAACACCACAAATTCGGTTTACACAATGGCAACTCTCCCCGGCGGATACTTTCGGGTACGTGAAACTTCAAGGCAGTTTCGTAGCTCAGGGTGGCGAGCAGTACATGACAATCGGCAACTTCGATAGTTATAGTCAGTTTAACCTATTGGCTTATGTACCGGACACAGGGATATACAAGTCCAGTCCAAACGGGAGTGACACGTTTAACGCACAATTAAGCAGCAATTTTCCGTCCCCCGTCCTCGATGACATCTCCTTAGTTCGGGACACGACGCAGCCGATGATATCCTTGTCCGAGTTTTCGCTGGGCCCGGATACGACGGTGTGCAGCGGCACCACCATTGGCGGGCAGCCCTACTTTCTTTCCTACCTCTGGAACACAGGAGACACCACCCGCCTGCTGCATGTGACGCAATCGGGGCAGTATTGGTGCCGGGCATCAACATCAACACCCACCCGCCCATAGAGTTGTGTGCCGGAACCCCACCCCGCTTTGTGACCAACATTACCGGAGGGGGCTATCAGCCGGCGGGGCTTTACATCCTGCGGCTGAGCAGGCCAGATGGCAGCAGCGTGTTTTTTAAGGTGATGAAGGAGTAGGGGGGAGAGCGGTGGCGAATCGCCTTCGTGCATCTTCTACATTTGCGCCGTACCAAAAAATAGCTTTCAAGATGCTTCAAGTAGGAGATGAATTCCGCCACAAGTACAGCTATACGCAAGACGATGTGGACACTTTCGCCCGTGTGAGCGGCGACACCAACCCGCTTCATATTGACGAGGCGGCAGGCAAGGCCAGCATGTTTGGCCGGCGCATTATTCACGGCTTTTTAGGCGCAGCCGTATTCACCAAAATTTTTGGGGCACTCTGGTATGCCGACGGGCATGTGTATATGGCGCAGTCTATGAAATGGCTCAAGCCCATGTTTGTGGACACAGAATATGAAGCCGTTATCCGCGTGAAGGAGATTTTCCCGGAGAAGCACCGCATCACCTATGAGTGCGCCGTGTATGACCTTGCCAGCGGCGAACAGACCATCACCGGCGAAGCCACCCTGCTCAACCGCAAGCAGTACGTCTGGAGTTAATCCGGACGGGTTTTTTGCCGGCCCCCCAAAAAAGAAGCTGCCCTCGGAAGAAGGCAGCTTCTTTTCGTTTCAAAGAGACATTCTAGTGATGCACCACGAAGGGAATCTGGCGGCTGTCATCGCCTTTGGCGAGGCGCAGGAAGTAGATGCCATTGTCCCATTGGGCGGTGCTCAGCCGGAAGTCGAAGTTGCCGGAGGCAGCCAGCATTTGTTGTGTAATCAGGCGGCCCAGCGGGTCGAAAACGGAAAGCTGATAGACGCCATTGGCCAGGCCTGTAGCGGATACTCGCATTTCCTCATGAGCCGGATTCGGTGATACCTGAATCTGCGAAGCAAGGGCCGATGTGGTTGGCACGGCAGCATCGAAGCTTTGGTAGTAATAGCGTGAGTGATAATCAGGGGTGGAAATGACCCAGCTACCGGCAACTTTCGTCTCCGTGTATCTGTCAGTGAGCTGGCCAAAGCCATTGTACTGGCTAAATCTGCGGGAGGCATCATCGAAGCCGGAGCCGTTCCAGTTTTGGGTTACGTAATTCGCTTCCAGTCTGCCGCCACCGGTGTAGGTGAAAGTGGTGTGCGTTACAGGGCCCCAGCCGTTGGTGTGCCAGCTATAATGATTTTGTTCCAGAGGCATCCCCACCGAGTTGAGAATAGTATTGTCCATACTGTCGGTATTGACCCAGCCGGCGCCTGTGGCATCGCCAATGCGGTAAAATATTGACTTGATTGCACCGGTGCCCAAATCGTAGTGGTAGTCAACGGCCTGGCTATTTTTCCAACTGCTGCTGGTGGTGTTCCAATATTGAGCAACATAGGTGCTCACGTTTCCGCTGCCGTCGTACCCGTACATGGCCTGACTGGAATATTCCCAGCTACTTGTGCTGGTGCCCCAAAGCTCTTGGAGCGCTTTGGTGATTTTATTGCCGGTCGCATCGTAGGTATTGGTTTCGCGCGTGGTGTTGACCCATGCCGAGGTTGATGGCGACCACTGTTGGCCCGTTTGTGTCAACCACTTTTTCTGAGCGTTGTAGGTGTAGCCGATGTACTGCATATAGTTGACCCAGGTGTTTGTCCCAAGGTCCCATGATTCGTTAAGCACATGGCTAATAGTGTTGTCGGGATTATAGGTTACGGTTTCGCGGTTCGCATTCTTGAATACAGATGAAGTAGCGTACCAGTTCTGGGTCACTAAGCTCACAAGCATATTTTGGGAATTATAGGTAGCGATGTATCGTGTCAAGGGCGTCCATGCATCGTGGACTGTGTCATAATTGAAATACCACGAAGTGTCGTAGAGAATGGAGCTGCTAAGGTCTCCGCCACGGGTGCCGGAATAGACATAAGCAATGGAATCCCCATTTACGTAGGCACCTCCGCTATTGCTGGCGTAAGTCGAACCAATAATGCGGGAACTTGTGTTCGTAGCCTTTGCTGTATGGCCGGGCAGCATCGCGCCGGTGGTAACGATGCCGTGTGCGGGTTGGGGCGATTGGAAGGGCTCCATGAGGAAAGGAGAAACCGAAGACGAGCGAGCCTGCTGTGGCTGCGAGAACACCGGCTGGGACCCAAGGGTAACCAAGCCGAAGGCAAGTAGAAGGATTGGCTTCATATTGGTGTTTATTGAGGTGAAAGGAATTTATTGCAGATAAAAAAAGTATCGGAATCAGGATGCTAACAGTAGCTGAAACGCCTTTCGTTGTTGCGCTCACGCCTCAATAGCCCTCTCTTCTATTCTCGGCTTGCTTCCGAAAGGAAGTGCCTTTTCTCACCGGTTCCGGCTCTATACAAAGCCACCTGCAGTCAACGCGACATTTTTGGCTTCTCTCAAATATACATTGGTCATTACCAGTTTAGGTACGGTGAATCGTCATTTTTTGAAGGTAAAGGCCGAATTATCTCAAAGAGCGCCAAGGGCAAACTGAGGCGGCTCCCCTACTTTTGCCGCCGCGAAAAACATTAATCTTTACTGTAGAGAAGTATGGCTACCACCGCCGATATCCGCAATGGCATGATCCTGAAACTGGACAATGCCCTGTATTCCGTCGTAGAATTTGGTCAGAACAAGACCGCCCGCGCCGCCGCCAAAGTCTGGGCTAAGCTCAAGGGAGTAGATAATAACCGCAGCATTGAGCACACCTGGAACTCAGGCGACAACATCTTCCCCGTTCGGGTAGAGCGCCGCC
>JAMIQN010000155.1:0-9051 GCA_035914595.1 Chitinophagaceae bacterium
GCTGTAGGGAGAACCGCAGCTTGTCGGGCAAGGCATAGCATGCTCATACACACCATTGCTGCCGTTCTTTACTACATGGCCATTGTCGTCTAAGCCTACAAAGATGATAGTCAGCTTGCCGGGCTGCATACCGACATTCTTGCCGTAGCGGTTAGTACCGCCGTCCAGCCATGTGATTTGGTGTGCCAGATACAGCTTCACGTCTGTGATGTTGGTGTTGCTCAGGTAGGCGCGCAGAGTATCTGCGTTGAAAGCCAGCGAGCGGATGGTCGTGTCCGCATAGGGATAGCCGACACTCGACAGGTAGCTGCCAATCATTTTGTTAGCAGTGTCAAGAGGCACTGAAGTGGAGAAGCCTTCTCCAACCAGACGGCCGGAAGTGTGCGTTACACCACTGTTTGGTGTGAAGGTTTTTACCCCGCTTGCACCCGGCGTGGTAGCTTCCTGGCGATTGCACGCGGTAAACGCGAGGGCAAGCGCTGCAGAAGCCAAGAGGATTGTTTGTTTCATGCGTTGCAATTTTGGTGGTTAAGAATTGATTTGCAACGACAAAAATACTTTTAGGCCCTTCGGTAGCTATACCGTTTTTAAACGGTATTTTCGTTTGATAAATTTATTGAATCTTTTTGCAAGAAACTGTTTTTGAGCAACTTAGGAAAGTTAGCCCTTTGAAATTAAATGTAAACCGCTTGTTAACGGCATGATTCTGCCTTGCCTCTGAGCAGCAAAATGGACACTTCACCCTGAATGAAGTGATTCACCACCAACACATTCGAACCACCTAAGTCAGTAGGGACTACTCCACGAACCTGCAGCTCCTGCGGTATTGTCCAGCCATTTAGCACTTGAATTCCCAGCCAAAGGCCAAACCCGGAGGCTGTTTCATACTCCCCACAGAGTGGCTTAAAGCTCACAACAGGGATGCTTTGCGGCCATGCGGTCAGCAGGTCATTGTACAAATGAGACTGTCGCACATCCCCGTTGAGGCCCAGCATGATCAGGCCCAAATCGCTGGGGGCCAAGCCCGCCCCGGACAAAATTTCCCGGACGGCATCCGCTACAGAAGCGGCATCTGCATGGTGTAGCAAACGAATTGCAGCGACACAAGCCAACGCCTGCTCAGGCTCTGAACCAAACACGAAGAAGTTGACCCCTTCACCGGCAATAGTTCCTGCTGTATCAGCATGTTGCAATAAGGCAAGGCTGTCAGGCGGATTTACTTTCCAATAGCCGCGGCGCCCTCGAATCAAGGTGTACTCATCACTAAGCTCGTCATAGCAGCCCACCAGCAGGCGTAGGCCTCGACGGCTTTCCGCAAGCAGGCCTTGCGCATCAAGTAATGCCAGTTCAAAGGAGCAACCCCGGTGCACAAATGTTTGATTATAGCACGTCGCATGGGTCTGCATGGCAATCCAGCCATTGGGCGAATTGTAAGTGCTTTGGATAAAGGCGGTTGGATTCAAGCTCCCCTCGTCAAAGCGTCTCAGGTCTTTGACCACCTGCTCCATGTCCAGCACACCGCCGCTACCGGTTCCGGTAATGATGGCGTCAGGGGCCTTCACTCCCGCCTGAGACAGGCATTCCATCGCCGCGCTAATGGTCATCTTCATGATGCGGCTCATCCTGCGAATCGCTACCGGCGAGATATAGTCGCTGTAGCTGGCATCCTGTGCATGCAGTTTGCCTTCCGCAAAATGAACCAGCGGCTGCATGAGCTCCGCGGCGCGAAAACTATGCTGCGGCGAAATGGCCGTTGCTGCGTACACGTATAGAGGCTGCTGACTCATGCGCGGGAAAAGACGAGGGATACGTTATTGCCGCCAAAACCAAAGGAATTGCTCATCACATGCCGTGCCTGCAGCGGCTCCGTTTGCAAGACAGGCTGAACAGGGCATTCTTCCATCGGTACGGACCAGTTGAGATTTGCCGGCGCAAAGCCTTCCTGCATAGCCCAGATGGAGAAAAGTGCTTCCAGCGCACCCGCCGCCGCAAGGGTGTGTCCGGTAAAGGCTTTAGTCGAAGAAAATTTCGGAGGGCGCCCACCCCATAATGTGTTTATGGCCTTGCCCTCTGCTGCGTCATTGTTGATTGTTGCGGTACCATGTGCATTGATATAACCGATGTCTGATGCAGTCAGTCCGGCATGATTCAGTGCAGATTGCATCGTTCTAAGGGCGCCGGCGCCATCCGGTGAGGGGGCTGTAGGATGGTAAGCATCGTTGGCATTGCACCAGCCGCTGAGCACAGCTTCAATGCGCGCACCCCGACGAAGGGCATCTTGCTCCCGCTCCAGCACCAGGTAGGCCGCTCCTTCACCCAGGTTGAGGCCATTGCGCTGCCCGTCAAACGGGCGACAGGCGGCGGGGTCCATGTTCTTGAGCGAATGGAAACCGTTTAAGGTGAAGCGACTAAGGGCATCCCCACCTCCTGCAATGGCAATATCAGCCATGCCCGTCCGAAGCCTGCGTGCAGCTACCAGAATGGCGTTTGCCGAAGACGAGCAGGCAGTGCTAATGGTAGCCATGGCCGGCTTTAGCTGAAAAGAGGTCGCCAATTGCTCAGTGCTTTCGGCGCAATCCAGTAGTTCAATCCATTCCGTATCCGCCCCTTCGTAATTAAGGTCAATGAGTTCGTGGTAGATGTTTTCCACTTCGCTCATGCCGCCCACGGTGCTGGCATTTACCAATGAAAGTCGGCCGCCAAAGCTTCGCAGGAAGTTGAGGTCTATTTGCGCCAGCAAATCCTGAAAGGCACAAAGCGAGAGGAGCGCCGTCCGGGTAATGCGGGCCTGCTTATCTAAAAAGGGAAGACGTGCCGCCAGTTCTGCATTGGTTGCAGCCACTTCGCCCAGCAAAAAATCATGGGCATGGTTGGTCTGAAGGATAAGCGGATAGCGAAGCTCGGGCTGTGCAAGGCGCAACTTCTGCACATGCTCGTCGCGGCCGGCACCGAGGGAGGAGATGACTCCCGTTGCAGTAATGACGATGCGCTCAGAGCGGTACGGCATGGCGGGCGCTCTTTCGAGGAAAAAGAAAAGTCCGGTTGTCCGGGCTTGAATTAAGCGGTTGCCTTACCGTGTTCACGGATATACTCGGCCATCGTCTGCACGGAGCTAAGCACCTTGCGGCCTTCGCGGGCGTCTTCAATCTTGATGCCGTAGTTGCGCTCCAGCAAGACCATCAATTCTAATGAGTCTATTGAATCAAGGCCCAGGCCTTCCCCAAACAAGGGGGCATTATCATCAATGTCTTCAGGTTTCATACCCTGAAGGTTGAGGGATTCAATTATCTGCTGCTTAAGGCTTGTTTTTAGGGCATCCATTGGGGGAGAGATTCAAAAAAAATTCGGTCGCAAAAGTAAGTGCTACGGCTATTGGAATCAGGCTTTGATTGCCGCTTTGAAGCAGGCCGGATTATCCTGAAAGCGGTATGCCCTTCGAGCCCTGTAGTCGCCACAAACCGAGTTCATCATGGTGCGGTTTGTTCCATGCGAAAGGGGCCGCCCCAACCTTTTGAAACGGCCCCTTTCAGGAGAAATGCAGGCTCTTACATGCGCGATTCACGGTCATGTCGTCAAGGCCCATACTGCACGAACGGAGCGTGCATCTAATCATCAGCGGATATTTTAACGGGATGCCTTCCGGCCCCAGGTCTTTATCTACCCGCACTTTTCATTTTGCGACTTCAAGAAAACAGGTTGCTATCTCATGAAAGGAAAAATTCTATGCCAAGATACTTGCAGTGAACACCACGAGTTTATTGCTCCGTTTGGGAGCCGCATCAGTACTTCAATCCCTGATCACGCTAAAACTTCCGTCTCCATTCACCCGAAGAATTCGGGAAGGTGGCCGTGAGCTTCGGTCGTCACGGCGATAGAAAGCAGCATAGCCGGTGGCCGTAACAATTTGCGGGTCAATTTCATCAAAAAAAGAAGCGCCCGGCGCCCCACTCAAATTGGCCGAAGTAGAGACGATGGGTTTGCCGAATCGCTTGATTACTGCTTTGCAAAAAGCATCCGTGGTCACGCGTAAAGCCACACTTCCATCGTCACTTATTGCATTTGCGGCAAGGCCAAGTGCACCATCGAACACCAGGGTCGTTGGGCGCTCAAAGGACTCCATCACGCTAATGATATCGGGCGGCGGGGCCGCTACATACTGCAAGACATCCCGGGCATCTGCCAGCAGCACAATCAGGCTTTTTTGAGGAGGCCGTTGCTTCAATTCATAGACCTTCTCTACAGCCTGTTCGTTGGTGGCGTCGCAGCCGATACCCCATACCGTTTCGGTGGGGTAAAGAATGGTATTGCCTGCAGCCAGCGCAGCTACACAGGCTCGGACGTCGTCGGAGTAATCCACCATAACAATTCGTTGAGGTCAAGGTCGTGGGCGCAGCGGAAATGCTTTTGAGGGCAGGAGGAATAGCCGTGAAGGCCACAGGGTTTGCAATAAAGGCCTTTCACTTCCACCAGCCGGGAACGGTCGGAAAGCGGGCCGAACCCGTAGCATTCGTGTGTGGAGCAAAACACTGCAGTCATCGGCGCATTGAGCGCAGAAGCAAAATGAACGGGGCCACTATCGTTTGCATAGTTCATCTCTGCGCCACGCATCAGCACGGCACTATGCATCATGCTGAGGCGGCCGGCCAGGTTGGCGATATCCTTTCTTTTTGAAAAAGAAATAACCTCCTCACAAATGGCGACGTCATCCTTTCCGCCGAGCAAATAAATGCGCATGTCTTCGGGCAGTCGGTCAATGAGTGCGGCCCATCGCTGCGTAGGGAATCGCTTGGTTGCCCAAACTGAAGAAGGTGCAATGCAGATGTATTTGCCATCCTGAAAGTTGGCTACCGACACTTCGTCGTAGGTGCCGGGATACAGCCTGGGGCGAGCAGGAACGGGGTCGGTGAGGTCGGCGATCAGCTCCTGGTTGCGGCTTGTCTCGTGCAGATAGCTTGTGTCTTCCGGTTTGGAAAAGCGGTGCTCTGCTTTGTGCGTATAGCACCAGGAAAGAGGATTGGCAGAAAAACCGCGCTTGTCCGGCGCCCCTGAAAACCAGGTAACAAGCCCTGAGGAGGCATAGCGGTGGACGTTGATGACGCAAGTGTATTGGCACCGGCGAACCGTGCGGGCAATCCGCCAGAGGTCCTTCAATTTCCCGTTCTTCTTGTCCCAGACGTGCAGGCGATGAAGAAGCGGATGGTCTTTCAATAATTGTTCATTGCCTTTGCGCAGCAGAAAATCAATGGTGGCCTCGGGGAAGTGTTGATGCAACTTTTCAATGAGGGCGGTAGCCAGCACCACATCGCCCAAAAAGGCGGTTTGGATAATGAGAAAACGCTGCATCGGCGGCAAATGTACCAAGGCAGGGAAGTGGCCTGACGCGTTGAATTTCTTTCACCCCCATACCTTTAGCGCCTTGTGCCCGAAATCATTCGACCTGCATCTGAGGAACAGATTTTAACCTCCTCTAAAAAAATGATGCGAAAAGTGCGGCCCTAAATTTGTCAATCACCTGCTCACAAAACAATCACCTCCATATGAAAAAAACCTTCCTCACGCTCGCATTGGTTGCTGTGTGTGGCGGCATGGCCTTCGCTCAGGAAGCACAAAAAGTAAGTGCAAGCCCCGAAGCGCATAAGACCAGCCTCACACCGGACAACATTGACTTCAAATCTGCGAGCTACGATTTCGGAACCATTCCCGAAGGGCCTGCTGCCGAACACGTCTTTATGTTTAAGAATACCGGCAAGGAGCCCATCATCATTCAGCGGGTGCAGCCTTCCTGCGGTTGTACGGCACCTGACTGGACTAAGGAGCCGATTGCACCGGGCAAGACCGGTATGGTGAAAGCTACTTACGGAACGCAGGGACGCCCGGGCCATTTTGAAAAAATGATGACGGTGTTCACCAATGCCGGCGTGAAGACCGTTTCATTTAAAGGAACCGTAGAGCAGGCCCCTACGACCTCTGTGCCTCAAAATGGTTCTATCATGCGAACCAACTAAAGGGGCCTGAGTACCCGTCTTATAGAAAGGCCGTGGAAGAAGCCTGGGAAAAACTTCTCAACAAAGCACAAACGACATACGCAACCAACCAAAAACCAAAACAAAAACAGACATGAAAAAAGTAATGCTCGCCCTTGCCCTTGCGGCATTTGCAACTACCGGAGCTTTTGCTCAGGCCGGCACGCCTGCCCCACAGGCAAAGCAGGTTGACCCCAACGCTCCGAAGTTCGAATTCATAGGTGGCGAGACCTACGACTTCGGAAAACTCTCTGATCAGAAAGATGCCGAGCATCTCTTCAAGTTCAAGAATGTGGGCAAGACTCCACTCATCATCACGGCAGCCAGTGCTTCATGCGGCTGCACCGTGCCTGAGTTCCCGAAGGAGCCTATCATGCCCGGCAAGACTGGTGAAATCAAGGTAACTTACCACACAGCCGGTAAGAGCGGTCCTTTCATGAAAACCGTGTTTATCATGAGCAATGCCAACAAGGACCGCGAGCGCTACGAGATCTACATCAAGGGTAGTGTGACCCCCGGAGCACCCGTTCCTAAGGGATAACACACCGCCTTGTTTCAGGCTTCATCAATCAGTCGCCTTCCAGCTTGGGAGGCGGCTTTTTTTTCATCAAATTTTGAGCAGTAGACAGACATGCAGTCGCAGGTCATCCACCCTTAAGAAGTAAAAGTTTTCTTGGCGTAAAAACATTTCTAAAATGCGTCGGAAGGCCTGTAAATACTATGTTTTCAGCCTTACTTTGAGCATCAGACCGGCGCCATTGCCATGCACAACATTGAGCCCTTTTTTAACTGGAGAGACCACTATGTGGCGGAGGAGGACGAGCATTCGCCTTTCTATGGGCGGCGCCATAGCGAATTCGAATTTTCAGCGACCGTTTATAACTACTATATCCATCCGCAGTGGGATGAATTTGGCAGCCGGACACTTTACCTGAAACAGCTCTACGCCGACTACGATCTCAACTTCGTCATCCTCGAAATGATTGGCGAATGGAATGATGCACTTGAGAATGACATCATGCAACTGAAGCGCGAAGTCATTGACCACATGATCTCAAAGGGCATTCGCAAATTCATCCTCATCACCGAGAACGTGCTCAACTTCCACAGCTCCGACCGCGAGTATTATGAAGAATGGTATGAGGATATTCAGGATGCCGGCGGCTGGATTGTAGCTGTGAACATGCCCTCTCAAACGCAGTACGATTTTCAGGGTGCTAAAATTGACCGGCTGATTCAAATGCGGGAATACAACAACTGGCGCACCTTTCAGCCACAGCATTTTTTCCAGCTTGTGGACAACCATATGTTGCGCCTCAATGGATGAGCAGAATTAGCTATTTGGCAAAGCCTTAACGCTTCGGCCTTTGGGCCTAAATTCGCTCCGTCATCACTAAATCATCGTTGGGTTTTATGAACTGGAAAGCTGCCTTTTCCACCTACCTCGGCCGCAAGCTCATCATGGGTGCCACCGGGATTTTCCTCATCACTTTTTTGGTCGTTCACTGCTACATCAACGCCCAGGTTTTCTATAACGACGGCGGGGCACGGTTCGATGTGCTGGCCCACTTCATGGGCACCAACCCCATCATTCGCACCATCGAAATCGGGTTGTTTGTTTTCCTGATCTGGCATACCATCCTTGGTCTGCGGCTCTTTTTCCGCAACCGCGGACGCCGGACACAGCGCTATGCCATGAAGACGAAGAAAAGCTCGCGCTGGTATAGCCGGAGCATGGGCCTGCTGGGTACGCTCATCCTCCTTTTTCTTATCGTTCACCTTCGGAATTTCTGGATCCCCAACCGCTATTCTCAAACCTTCGGGAGCGGAGAACTGGACCTTTTCAGCATGATGGCGGAGCACTTCTCCAACATTGCCGTAGTGCTCATTTATGTGGCGGGCTGCATCTCGCTGGGCTGGCACCTGGCACACGGATTTTTCAGCGCATTCCAAACGTTTGGCCTGGCTACGCATCGCTATAAACACGGCATCCGCAGCGTAGGAATTGCCTTTGCCATCATCGTGCCGCTCATTTTTGCCGCCATGCCCGTTTGGTTCTATGCCGGCACCCACGGCTGGTTTGAAATGATTCCTTCAGCCCTCGGACAGCACGCAGCTATCAACTTCTAAGCGCCATGCATGAAGCGGATGCCGGAGTGATTTTGGCTTTGCAACACTTCGCCTGTGGCACCTTGATTATCTGCAATCATGTCTCCTAATTCGCCCCACAACCGCTACTAAAATTGAACAGGTAATTATTCAAATCGCAGCTTTTCTTCCGCAAAACGAAAGATTGAAATCGGCAGCAGCCCTGTAGTTTTTTGAAGAAATAATCTAACAGTGAAAGGCACCATTCAGGAACCCATCTTCTCGCCCGAAGGCCTTGCGGCCTGGGAGCTGCGCATTGAGCAGCTTCGGGAAGACGATGTGCCTGCCTGGGGCACGATGAACGTGACGCAAATGCTGGCTCATTGCCAGCGCCCGCTTGAGATTGCCTTGGGCGACGAACCCACCCGAACTGCCTTCCCTTACCGCATCATCGGCCCATTCAAGAAGCTTTGGTACACAACCGAACGCGTGCAATACAAAAAGAATCGCAAGACCTTCCGCGCTTTTCAGATACACGAAACTGACCTCGATTTCTGGTCTGAAAAAACCCGGCTTCTTGTATTTCTGCGTCGCTTTTCTGAAAAAGGAATAGACGGCAAACTCGTAGATCGGCACCCCGTCTTTGGCTGGATGACCCAGCGGGACTGGGAGCTTACCCAACAAAAACATTTAGATCACCACCCCACGATCTCGCGGCCACGAGCCAGGTTCCGTAAGAACTTGAAAGGGGAGTACTCAAACGACACGGAGACGGCTCGAAGGGGCAACAGGATGACCTCTCCATTGTGATCAGCCCAGCGACAGTCGTCCCGCCCAAACACACAGAATTCTGAAATCGACATCAATCTTGTCGACGCAGAGTACCGGTTCTACAGGGCTATTTCGGGGGGACAGTGCGGAAGGATCGCGACTGAATTGA
>JAMIQN010000156.1:0-1538 GCA_035914595.1 Chitinophagaceae bacterium
AGACAGCGAGCCGAACAAAACCAAAATGGAGGAAAGGAGCAGCTTCACGAGGTAAAGCTATGCCCCAACGTCGCGGCTGCCGGACAGCAGTTTAGCTAAGCAATTCACAAGGCTTGATGCCCGTTGCTTTCTTGAATGCCGTACTGAAATGGGAGATGCTGCTGTAGCCAAGACGAGCGGCTACGTCGGTTACCGAGCGGCCTTCCGTCTGCAGCATGTGCCGCGCCGAAGCAATACGCCGCGCAGCGATGTACTCGTGAATGGTGGAGCCGGTGAGCGTCTTAAATCCTTTCTTCAAATAGCACTCATTCATGGCCACCTTTCGCGCCAGTGATTTGATGGTAAGCTTCTCGTCGTAATGTGCATCGAGAATGCTGCGTGCCTTGAAAATCTTCTCCCGTTCAGCTTCATAAGCCAGGAAGCGACAGGCCGGAACGGGGCAGGGCGCAAAGGGACAATTGACCTGCTCCAAAGCTTTCCGCAGCAGATGCAGGGCCTGCTCCATGCGATGCAGCGTGGCTCCAAAGCCGATGCTGCGTGGCGAAATGATCTGATCTATCAGGCTCGAGGAAACAGCGTCTATGCGCAACTCGTAATCCTTGGTGCTGGTCAGGCGCAGGGCGCTTTCTTTTTCAAAAACACTCAGCGGCCATTGATGAAAGAATTCGGGAGAAAACTGCAGGCAGATAGCCATGGCGCCTTCATCATCTTCCCGAACATAAGCCACCTGCAAACCGAAACTATCGTCGCTGATGGGAAGGCACAGCAGGGTGCCCCGGTCTTCGGGAAGTATGTCCGTGCCCGGCAGGCGATACAACTCTACACGCAGGTCCTTCGACACGTCAAAGGCATTCGCCAGTTGGGGCACCAAGTCGCCGGACAGCCGGGTGATTGCGGCTGGCAACCTTTCTTCCATTGCGGGTGCTGGCATCACGGTCATAGCCCGGCAAAGGTACAAAGCATGGCTTCCTAATACGTTGAAGACAACTTAAACTCCTGCCAAGTTCCTCCGTGCTGATAGAGCAATCTGTATTGCCCTGCGGGATGGGTGAGGTGTAGCAGATAGCAGCAATAGGGATCTTCCACCTGCACCGAAAAATCGGAGGTGCTGAAGGAATGAGCCAGGTCGGTACCGTATTGCCAGAAGGCGCCCTTCCACGTCAGCGACACACGGATCGTTTGTGCATCCACTTTTTCAATATGAATACTGTCGTCAGGAGACAAAAGATTTTGCGCCGGCGCGTCGTACATCTGCCCCAAAATGGGCGGTTTGAAAAGCAGGTTGTGCATCAAACGTGCCTCGCCATCATCGCCGGCCCCAATCATCAATGCGCCCCGCAGCGAAGCCGGATTGTTGAGTAGAATGGTAGTCTTATCGGGAACATCCGTCAGGCCTTGCTGCAAGACCGTCGTCATGCGCTCCGATTGCTGCCAAATTTTGTTGAGGTAGAAAGTCAGAACCGGTGCAGGCAGCAGCAACAGCAGGCTTATCAGCAGGCGCAGCCTAAGGTTCCGGATTTCGTCCAGCGCAAGCGCAA
>JAMIQN010000157.1:0-7256 GCA_035914595.1 Chitinophagaceae bacterium
GTTTGCATCATTCGCATCCGTGCTGCCGTCCTTGCGAGCAATGCCACCCCACTTGCCCAGGGTGCGGGAAAGCATGATGTCGAAGGTGCCGGTTTCGGGTAGCGTCGTGGAGTAGGTGCCCTCAAAGCATTCAACGAGGTTCGCAGAAGTCTCTTTAGAGATTACGAATGTGGCATTCGGGTGGCCGGGGATGTCTGATGAAGTAATCGCAACACCACTGCCATCGGCCTGCACACTGAAGTTGATGGTTACGGTCTGGCCGTTGAGCGTGCCTGTGAACGGTGCCACATAGGCCTGCCCTGCTGTCCAAGTGACGGCGGATGTCAGATTTACCGTCGTGCCGTCAATTACCATCGTAGCTGTGATGGTCGAGTTGTCGTTGGAGATGTCGAACTTGAGAGTACCCGACGAGCCCACAACGATGCCTTTGTAAATGCCTTTGGAGCTGGCATCGTAGGCGGCTTTGGCATCAGGCGTCTTGGAGCAGGCATCGCAGGTGTAGGGTGCCGACGAATCGCTACTCTTCTTACAGGATGTGAAGAGGGAGGCACACAGCAGAGTGGCCATCGTCAAAAACAGGATGCGCTTTTTCATGGCTGATTTTATTAGGATGGGTGAAAAAATCTTGAGTGAAATTCCAAGGCGCAACGAGCACAAAAAATGTGAGAAAAGTAGTAGTAAGGAATAAAGTTGACCTGCATAACCAATTCGAAAGCAGTCGATCAGCTTTCCCAAGCCACTTCTTATCATCTAAGATAATCTCCCCATACTTATGCTGTATGTCGCTGTTTCCGCCTGACGAAAACCGGCACACTGCCCAGGGCAGCCATCAACAGCCCGGCTCCGCAAACACCCATCCATCCATACGAATTCCAGGCAAGGCTGCCCAGCGTTGAGCCGAGTGTTCCTCCAATAAAAAAGGCAGTCATGTAGAGGGTATTCAATCGTGTCTGCGCCTCGGGCACCAGGCTGTAGTTGCGCGTTAGATTGGGGATATGCGTGCATTGCATTCCCATGTCAATCAGGATGATTCCCGCAATGACCAACGCAATGCCTTTGCCGCCTTCAAACAACAGGAGCCAGCCGGCCAGCATCATCAGAATACCCCAACGCATTGGCTTAAAAGGCCCCGAGCGGTCTGTAATTTTTCCCACGTAGGGCGAAATGAGTGCGCCACCGGCTCCGATGAATCCGAAGAACCCGATCAGCGACAGCGAATATTGGAAAGGAGGTGCTTCAAGAAAAAAGGCCATCGTGGACCAGAACGCAGAGATAGATCCAAACAGGCAGGCCCCAATCCAGGCACTCTCGCGCACCACGGGCTGCTCTCGAAACAGCCGAAACAACGACTGCATCAGCTTGCCGTAAGAGCCTTTGAATGCTGGCTCTTCGCCGGGAATGTATCGCCACAGCAGGGCCGCCATCACCAGCATTAGCAGCGCCGCGATGTAATAGACCGCTGTCCAGCCCCAGAGTTGGGCCGCCACACCGCTCAGCGTTCGCGATGCGAGAATGCCGGTAAGGAGTCCGCCCATCGCAGCACCCACCACCTTGCCGCGTTCCTCTTCTGAAGCCAGATGCGCCGCCAAAGGAATAAACACCTGGCAGGCCGTCGTCACGATGCCGATGAGCACGCTGAATACATACAGACCTGTCAATCCTTTGGAGAAGGGCATGCCGACCAACAGCGCTGCAGCCAGCAGATGCATTACCACCAACAACCCCCGGCGGGGCACTTTGTCGCCGAGTGGAACTACAAAAAACAAACCCAGCCCATAGCCCAACTGCGAGCAGATATTGATGATCGAAGCGGCCTCTGCGTTGACGCCAAATTCTCGTGCGAACTCACCCAGCAGGGGCTGGCAGTAGTAGAGATTAGCCACCATCACCCCACAGCCGATCGGAATCAGGTATCGAAGAATGGGTGTGAGTCGGGTAGGGGACATGGGTGCGAATTGCAGCGAGAAAAAGCTTGCATTTATTGCAGGCGGCGCAAAAGTAGGAGGCTGCCGGAGCGGCCCGGATTCATCCTTTCAATGCAGCATTCAGCCGGAAGAAATTTCATAAAGCAGCATTGTAACCAAAGTCATTTTTTGCCTGCAGTGAATAGCCTGAAAAGCCCGGATTTTGGGCATCGGCGCTAACCAGTATCATTTTCCTCGGCATAGGCCCCTTCTACATTTGGCCGTGCCCTTAGCCCTCTGGAAGAACATTATCAGGCGGCCTTCCTAAAGCCTCTTCACGGTCGGTGTTGACGACCCGCAGGGCTGTCGCTTCGATAGCACATCCGATCGTTTTTCTGCTTCCCTTTTTTCCTACATCCAATTGTCGGAGCCCGCTGGCTGCGGCATCCATTCATGAATTATGATCAAGACCATCATAGAGCCTTTTCGAATCAAGTCGGTTGAGCCGATTCATTTCAGCACCCGGGAAGAGCGGGTGGCTTTGCTTGAAAAAGCGCATTACAATCCTTTCCTCATCGACGCCAACCATGTGCTCATTGACCTGCTTACCGACAGCGGCACCAGCGCCATGAGCAGTAATCAGTGGGCCGGCATCATGCAGGGCGATGAGTCCTATGCAGGCAGTCCGAGCTTTTTTCATTTTGAAAATTCAGTGCGCGAAATCACGGGTATGCCCATCGTGATTCCGACACACCAGGGCCGCGCATCCGAGAAGATTCTTTTTAGTATCACGGGTGGTAAGGGCAAGGTTTTCATCAGCAACACTCTCTTCGATACTACCCGTGCCAACATCGAATTTTCTGGTGCGGAAGGCATAGACCTCCCCTGCGAAGAAGGCCGTCAGCCATCTATTCCCGCGCCTTTCAAAGGCAATATTGACATCGCCGCTTTGCGGAAGACTATTGAAGAAAAAGGTGCCGCCAACGTGGCGATGGTGATCATGACCATCACCAACAATTCCGGCGGCGGCCAGCCGGTGAGCATGCAGAACATCCGCGAGGCGAGCACCGTCTGCAAGGAATATGGTGTACCCTTCTTCATTGATGCCTGCCGCTTTGCCGAGAATTCCTATTTCATCAAACAGCGGGAGCCCGGCTACGCCGAAAAATCTGTGCTGGAGATTGCCAATGAGATCTTCTCTTATGCTGCCGGCTGCACGATGAGTGCCAAGAAGGATGCCTTTGCGAACATCGGAGGTTTCCTTGCGCTGCGCGATGAAAAGCTGGCCCTGCTCTGCCGTAATCTGCTCATCATTACCGAAGGATTCCCGACCTACGGAGGCCTTGCCGGTCGAGACCTTGAGGCCATCGCCATCGGGCTGAAAGAGGTGCTGGATGAGAACTATCTGCAGTACCGTATTCGCAGCATTGAGTACCTCACCGATAAACTGGTGGACGCCGGCGTGCCGGTCATGCGCCCCGGTGGTGGTCATGCCGTCTATCTGGATGCGAAGGCCTTCCTGCCGCACATCCCGGTTCATCAATACCCAGGGCAGGCACTGGTGGGTGCATTGTATGTAGAAGGAGGTATTCGCGGAGTGGAAATCGGCTCATTGATGTTCGGGAAGTATGATGCCCAACAGCAGCTCATCCCCGCGCAGATGGAGCTGGTGCGTCTGGCTATTCCGCGCCGCGTGTACACACAAAGCCATATTGATTTCGTCGCTGAAGTCATCATCGAAGCATTTGAGAAACGCAACGAAATCCGCGGTCTGGAGATCACCGAAGAAGCGCCTATGCTGCGGCATTTCACCGCCAAACTGAGACCCATTCAATAACCATACAAGAACCACACAAGCCAACAAGACATGAAACCGATCAAACGCAGTTGGGCCGAGCCATACAAAATCAAAATGGTGGAGCTGCTGAAAATGACCACGCCCGCACAACGCAAAAAAGCGCTTCGCGAAGCAGGTTACAACACCTTCCTGCTGCCCTCAGAAGATGTGTACATAGACCTGCTCACCGACAGCGGCACCAGTGCCATGAGTGACCGCCAGTGGGCCGGCATGATGATGGGCGACGAGGCCTATGCCGGCAGCCGCAATTTTTACAATCTGGAAGCGGTGGTGAAAGAGATCTACGGCTACAAATACTTGGTGCCTACTCACCAGGGCCGCGGTGCGGAAAACATCATTTCGCGTATCCTGATTAAGAAGGGCGACATCATCCCCGGCAACATGTATTTCACCACCACACGCCTCCATCAGGAGCTTGCGGGAGGTCGTTTTGAAGACGTGATTATTGCCGAAGCACACGACCCGGAGAATCTCTTTCCATTCAAGGGTAACGTGGATCTGAACAAGCTGGAATCCCTGGTGAAGAAGCATGGTGCGGGTAAGATTCCGTACGTCAGCATTGCCACCAACGTGAACATGGCCGGCGGGCAGCCCATCAGCATGAAGAACCTGAAAGAGCTGCGGGCCTTCACGCGCAAGCATGGCATCCGCATCATTCACGACATGACGCGCGTGGCGGAGAATGCCTATTTCATCCAGCAAAAAGAGAAAGGTTATGAGAAGAAAACGATTCGTGAAATCGTGAAGGAAATCTGCTCCTACACCGATGGTGCCACCATGAGTGCGAAGAAGGATGCACTGGTGAATATGGGCGGTTTCCTGGCAGTGAATGACTGGGATGTGTTTGAAGAAGCACGCAACATGGTGGTGGTGTATGAAGGGCTGCACACCTATGGCGGCCTGGCAGGAAGAGACATGGAAGCCATGTCCATCGGCATCATGGAAAGCATCAATGACCAGCACATCAAAGCCCGCGTGGGTCAGGTGGAATACCTCGGCAATCAAATGATGCAGTACGGGGTGCCTATCGTGCTGCCCATCGGTGGGCATGGCATTTTCGTGGATGCCAAGAAGTTTCTGCCGCACATTCCGCAGGACCAGTTCCCGGCACAGACGCTGGCCGCCGAGGTATATCTCGATTCAGGTGTGCGCACGATGGAGCGCGGAATCGTGTCGGCAGGCCGCAAGGCGAAC
Organism: Chitinophagaceae bacterium; assembly: GCA_035914595.1. Classification (GTDB taxonomy): domain Bacteria; phylum Bacteroidota; class Bacteroidia; order Chitinophagales; family Chitinophagaceae; genus UBA1952. Next base: position 4,957 of record JAMIQN010000157.1, read on the forward strand.
GGTGAAAACTACTTCCCCAAGCTGGAGTTGGTGCGATTCACTTTGCCACGCCGCGTTTATACCCAGGCACACATGGACGTGATCGCCGAATCCACGGCGCGCGTCTATGAGCGGCGTAACAAGATCACCGGCTTGAAGATGGTGTACGAACCGAAGTACCTGCGCTTCTTCCAGGCCAAGTTTGAGAAGCTCTGATCATGTGATGGGGCAGCAAGAGGGCATCTCTCTTCACGAGATGTCCTCTTCTTATTTCTGAAAAATACCTGCACAGAAAAGTGTACCGCCTCCTTGCTGGAAAGGTCTTTTTGCAACTGTCCGCATCCAATTCCATCTTATGAAACTCGAAATAGAATCACCCCGAATGGAGGACTACCTCCGGGCATTGCCTCCAGAAATTGATTTCAGCACACCCCTGGTTCGACAGGCCATTGAAAGGATCGAAGCACAGACTGAATCGCCGATGGAGCGCGCCAGGCTGGCCTTTGAAGTGGCCCGCGACCAGATCGCCCATTCATTCGACACGCAGAGCGCTGTCGTAACGATCTCTGCAGAAGAGGCCCTAGAAAAGAAGGAAGGTATCTGCTTTGCAAAAGCGCATTTGCTGGCCACATTGCTGCGCGGCATGGGTATTCCGGCGGGCTTCTGCTATCAGCGGGTGCTTCGCAAAGGCACTATTGAATCAGGCTACGCGTTGCATGGGCTCAATGCCATTTATCTGCCCGAAACTGGCTGGTTTCGCGTGGACCCGCGAGGCAATAAACCGGGAGTGGATGCGCAGTTTTCGACGAACGAAGAACGGCTGGCTTACCCCATTCGAGACGAGCTTGGAGAGCGAGATTACCTCCGTGTGTTTGCAAAACCATTGCCTTCGGTTTTGCAGGCCATGCATGATTCAAAAGACTGTCATGCCCTGTTCTGGAATCGACCCGAAGCCTTGTAGGCAGCCGGTTTTGTAGGGTGGAGAAGGGCTAATTTCCACTGGCGAATGAAGCCCCTCCAGATTCCCTTACACCGTATCCCATTCCTGCCGAAGATCGTTGCGGCCATCCTGCATCTCCTGCTGATTTTGGCGGTGCTGTTTCTTTTTCTGGGAAGAAATGTGGAGGCCTTACAGCAGCCCTTTCTGATGGAGTCCATGCCCGGCTTTTACAGCCATGTTTCCAACTTCACGATCAGCTATCTATTGCTGGCCAACTTTGGCTACGTCGGCTTGCTGGCTGGTGCCCGGCTTCGCGTCGTGCTGGCCTCCTGCGTGGTCATGATGCTGGCGAACCTGATTTATGAATGGTGGATACCGTTCATAAATACGCGCGACCTGGTGGATGCCTGGTATGGCATTGCCGGCTGTGTGCTTGCACTGCTTTTCTCCTTCCTATTTCAGGCGGTAGGGAGAAAAGCAAACCCTTCTTTTCGGCCCAAGGCAACGACTTAGCGCCTCACGTTTTCTAAAGGAAGAATTCGCAGCATGACAGCTTTTGAAGCTCGTTAAAGCCTTTGACTACACGCTTTCGTCCAATTCAGCTCCGTTGTCTTCACGGGTACCGCGCAACTGCGCCAGCTTCGTCTTTCCATAGGCCATTCTTGTGATCAGAACGAAGAGCACCGGCACGATGAAGATGGCCAGCGTGGTAGCTGCCAACATGCCGCCGACCACAGTCCAGCCGATTGTTTTGCGCGATTCAGCAGCGGCGCCGGAGGCAAAAGCCAGTGGCAACACACCGAGGATAAAAGCCATCGAAGTCATGACGATGGGGCGCAAACGCAACTTCACCGCAGCGATGGTTGCCTGTATCAGATCCATGCCGCCGTCCACTCGTTCTTTCGCAAACTCAACGATTAGAATGGCATTTTTCGCCGACAGGCCGATGAGTGTGATGAGGCCGATTTGTGCATAGATATTATTGCTCAGGCCGGGCATAAGTGTAAGTGCAATGATGGAGCCAAGCGCACCTACCGGAACGGCAAAAAGAACCGAGAACGGCACCGACCAGCTTTCATAAAGAGCCGCCAGAAACAGAAACACAAAGACCAGCGAAATCGCGAAGATGTAGCCCGTCTTATTGCCTGCCCGAATCTCTTCCAGTGACATGCCCGAAAACTCATAACCATAGCCCGCAGGCAGGTATTTCTCTGCTGTTTCGCGAAGCGCTTCAATCGCCTGTCCGCTGCTGTAGCCGGGCTTCGATGAGCCGTTGATTTCAATCGAGCGATTGACGTTGTAGTGCGTAATCAGAGAAGGATTTTCGGTGACCCGCGTGGTGATGAGGGAGTGCAGCGGAATCATGTTGCCCTGGCTGTTG
>JAMIQN010000158.1:0-1980 GCA_035914595.1 Chitinophagaceae bacterium
TGGCCTTAGGGATGCTCATTTTGAAACGACACGCTGACAGATGAGGTTTGTGCCCTCAAGACTGAGCTGAACCACCGCTTCAGCACCGGCCCGATTCGTGAAAACTAGATACCCCCTTAGTGGGTAAAGTGAGTTCCGGGCGAGATAAAGGTCGGGCCGTCCATCGGGGGCGGCAGTGCGGCCATCCCTTGCTGGTTGCCATGGTCCATTCGTGAATCCGTCCAGCAGCAGGGCTTGATGGGCCTTCTCAAGCGCAACGGCCTCCTCAAGGAATTGACGTTGCTCAGCTATGACAAACACGTGCTTAGGCCCATTCCGTTTTTCCAGAGACCTCTCCAGGGCGTAAGAAAACCAGACAACCGCGCCCACAAAGACCGCGGCAATACCCACAAGCGCAAATCCAATCGTCCTCAGCTGCCACCGTGAAAACAAAAACATGCCGAAGAAAGCCAGAACAAGAATGACAACACCAAGAGTAACGACTGTGCTCATAGGCTTAGGCTTCCGGCCAACGTCAGAAATCAGCGGCGCCGGTACGGCGTCCGCTGGATTTACTTGTTGTGCGGTGCCACGGCATCATTGAGCAATTTTTTTATCTGTCCAAACACAGTTATCGGAAGCTCGATTTTCAGAGGTTCGGCAACACTCTTGAACAATTCGAGGCTCCATTTCCATGATTCTTGATACGCAGTGCATAGCTCCACAGGCTCAGCGCTGGCTGTACAGGCCATATAGCGCTTATAGACTGATTCGGAAAGGTCCGTCTCCAGGGCACGCGAAGGTGTCGGCCAATGATCTGTCGCCCCTTCCTGGAGGCGAACCAACTTGAGCAGGTTTTCATGGGCTTTGCTGAGCAAAGCCCATGCACGAGCATATTCTCCTCGATTTAGAAGATTGGCGCCAAAAAGCATCAGACTGATGAGATTCAATGCGAGCCCTTCTACAAGCGGCGCGCCTTCACGCATCGGAGGGCCACCGACAAGGGCGCTCGCGTAATTAGACAGTTCGCCAGACCGATCCAACAAAACTGCCGCATCAAGCGAGGGGAACCACCCATAGCCTTGCCAGGTGGAAATGATCGGTATGTCGGACTCCCGCATGAAGTGGAATTCACCGCGAATGCCATTTGCAAACAGTGCTGTGTGGTGGCCGAAGTCATCCGGGAAATAAGCAGCAACAGGACTGACTGTATCAAGCCACGAGCGCTGCTCGAAGCTCTGGAAACAATCATCATGGATGAACACCGCGAATTCGATATCAGAGAACGTATCACCCTCCCCGATAACAAAGGAGCCGAACATCAATGCCGCGACAATTCGTCCCTCCTCATTGCAAGCTTCCCTGAAGCGGCCGATCATTTCTTTCTGAAGCATTGAATCCTCCGAATTACTTCTCTTCCGCTGATTAAACAGTCAAGACAGCATCCGCGCACAGCCAGAAAAGCTTCTCGCGTATGGCGGCTCTTAATTGCCATGAACGCTCATCCCATTCCACGCAGCTCAAATCGTCCCCGCCATATAATATCTGCCCTAAAGTTACACCACGAAATTGCGCAACGGCCAGCATGCTTGCACTTTCCATTTCTACGGCTAGACAGCCTTCGTTTTTTCTCATGGCTATCCTACCCGGTGTCTCTCGGAAAGGCGCATCGGTCGTCCAGGTTTTTCCAATATGATGCGGAATACTCATATTACTCAAGGTGTTTGTAAGAGCCTCTACCGCCAAATCTTGTGCAAACACTTCTCGACTGGGTGGCAGGTAATGATATGAAACGCCTTCGTCGCGGACTGCGCTGGATACAACCAGGAAGCTACCAACTGTCATATGTTTATCAAGAACACCGCAGCCGCCACAGACCATAAATTTCCGACAACCATAAGCGATGACCTTTTCGAGCAGGCCTGCAGCCAGTGGCGCACCAACACCTGGGTGAAAAAATGCCAATCTCTTATCACAGTACTGTATTTCATAAATTGGATG
>JAMIQN010000159.1:0-3957 GCA_035914595.1 Chitinophagaceae bacterium
GCTGAGCATTCCGCATCGCGGGCCTCATTTCATGGCAATTCTTGAAGAAGCCAATCATCTGGTATTGCAGCTCGCCGGCCTTAGTGCGGATAAGTATGTCGTGCTCTGGTTGCAGGGGGGGGGGCGCCATCAGTTTGCGATGCTGCCCATGAATTTTCTGGGTGATACTGAAACGGCCGGTTATGTGGACAGCGGCCACTGGGCTGCAGCAGCCATGCAGTACGGCGGCTATTACGGTACGGCGCTTTCGCTGGCTTCATCAAAAGCAGCAGGTTACACGCATCTTCCCACCTGGCCGGACGACCTTCCCGAAGGGCTGAAGTACATCCACCTGACCACCAACAACACCATCTACGGCACGCAATGGCCGGAGCTTCCCCAGAGTGATACACCACTCTTTGCCGACATGAGCTCCGACATTTTTTCGATGAAAAGAGATTACCGCCGCTGTGCTTTGTTTTACGCCGTTGCGCAAAAGCAATTGGGGCCTGCCGGTGTCACGCTGGTGGTGGCGCGTCGCAGCCTGTTGGAGCAGCAGGTTCGGCCCCTGCCCGATGCCCTCAGCTATGCAGCACAGGCAAAAGCCAATTCTGTGTTGAACACACCGCCGGTAGCTGCCATCTACGGATGCCTGCTCACGCTGCGATGGCTGGCAGCTCAGGGGCTGGAGCAAGTGGAAGCTGACAATAGGGCGAAGGCTGCGATGCTGTATGAAGCTATTGATGCCAGCCCTGTCTTTCATTGTGATGTTGAACCTGTAAGCCGCAGCCTGATGAACGTAGTTTTTCGCGCAAACAATGAGGCTGACGAGCAGCGTTTTCTACAGTTTGCGCAGGAAAGAAATATTGAAGGCATCAAGGGGCATCGAAGTGTGGGCGGGTTTAGGGCTTCTCTCTATAATGCTGTCAGCATGGAAGATGCAGCCGCGCTGGCAAAGGCGATTCGTCAATTTTCAAATTCAAAAAGTAGCAGCGGTGCAAGCCCGGCTGCCTGATTTTTTATGGCAAAGATTTCCCCCTTTCAGGCCCTTCGGCCCAAACAGGAATTAGCAGCGAAAGTGGCCACCCTGCCCTATGACGTGGTGAGCGAGGCTGAGGCAAGAGCATTCCGCAACCGCCCTTACAATTTTTATCACGTTACCCGATCTGAAATAGACCTGGCTGAAGGCACAGACCCTTATAGCCCGCTGGTATATGAAAAGGCGAAAGAGAACCTCGATCACATGATTGCGGAGGGCATACTGGTGCGCGATAAAGAGCCTTGCTACTACATCTACGAGCTGGAGATGGACGGCCATGTGCAGACAGGCCTGGTCTGTGCTTCATCGGTGGATGATTACGAAGCGGGCATCATCAAGAAGCATGAGTTTACGAGGCCCGTTAAGGAGCAGGACCGCATCAACCACATCGTGGCTACGCGGGCGCAGACGGGCGTGGTCTTCTTAGCCTACCGCGACCATGACGAGATTCAGGAAATCATTGAGGATTGGAAGAAAGAGCATGTGCCGGTTAACAATTTTGTGGCAGAAGATGGCGTCCGCCATACACTTTGGGTGATTGACGACTACAGCCAGTGTGGTGCGCTGAGCATGCTTTTCAACACCGAAGTGCCGGCCACCTATATTGCCGACGGGCACCACCGCGCTGCTTCTGCCGCTAAGGTTTGTGCCGAAATGCGCCAACTTGGCTACAGCCTCAAAGGCGAAGAAAATTTCAACTATTTCCTGACCTGCATCTTCCCCGCCAGCCAGCTCCGCATTATGGATTACAACCGTGTGGCCACCGACCTGCATGGGATGAGCCCGGCTGAGTTTCTCCGCGAGCTTAGCGACAAGTTTGAAGTAGAAAAACTGGGCGGGACGGCCTATAAACCGAAAAAGACACAGGAATTCGGGATGTACCTGGATGGAGTTTGGTATAAGCTGAATGCCCGACCCGGCAGCTTTGCGGCAGATGACCCCAAAGCGAGCCTGGATGTGAGCATCCTTCAGGACAACGTGCTGGGCCCCTTGTTGGGCATCCGCGACCCGCGCACCGATAAACGCGTGGATTTTGTAGGCGGCATCCGCGGGTTAGGCGAGCTGCAGCGCCGTGTGGACTCGGGCGATTTTGCAGTAGCCTTTGCCTGCTATCCCGTTAGCATTGAGCAGTTATTTGCCATCTCAGATGCCGGAGAAGTGATGCCTCCCAAGAGTACCTGGTTTGAGCCGAAACTGCGTGATGGGCTGGTGGTGTACCGGATTTGAGGGTGTATATATGCAAGCCAGAGCATTTTAAGCTGGCGGCGAGGTGGTTGGCAAAGGGGCGTGCCACCTGCGGCAGCGCAATAAAGCTGCGGGAAGGGATGGCTAACTTCAATGGATACGAAATCCTATCCTCCCGGCGTCTACATCATCCGGATAAGCGGGCAGGATGGAAGCGAGCAAAGGGTGAAGCTGATTCTGAAGTAATGCGGATAAAAGCAGAAGCCATGAAAAGAGAGCTAATCAAAGCGGTGATGTTTCTTGCTTGTGCGCTGTGTCTGTACAGTGATGCAGGAGCACAGGCAAAAATTGATACAGGCTTTAAGCTCGATACTGCAATTAACCAATATCTGATGCCATACAGACGGGTCTATCTATATGCATTGGCCAGTATTCGCATAACATCGGATGGGAAAATAATTACGTCAGAAGGAACATATGCAAGCAATGACATTACCCCTCCGATTGGCGGTGATGCGTATCAGCAAGTTTTAGCCAAGTATGATGTCAATGGCAGCTTCGACAGGACATTGAATGATAGTGGCTACGTTCCAGTTACAAGTCCCTGTGGTTTCTTATTTCAAGGTAGAGGCGATACACTTTATGCGGGCGGAGGCGTTGGCCAGATAGCCGTCACCCGCCTCAAGCCCAACCTTGAGACGGATAGTTCATTCGGCATCAATGGCACAGGCTCCTCGGTAAACACTTACTCCGGGCCAAATAATTTCTGCATGGATGCGAAGGGCAGGATACTTGCCGCCTTTGAAGGCTATTTCAAATTCGGCATAGCCCGTTTTCAGAATAATGGACTGCCGGACAGTTCCTTCGGCTACAGGGGCATTACCTATACGCTGGCAGGCGATTTCTGCGGAGGCGCGGAAGACATTTCCGCGTTGCCGGATGGAAAAATCCTGATTTGCGGAGAAGGCTATACCGCTCAGGGGAAACACGATTTCGCTCTTGCCCGCTACCATGAAGATGGAAGCCTTGATTCCTCCTTTGGAACCAATGGACTCATCTTCACCGACATGGGCGATTCGTATGATGTGCCCAAGAGCATGGCTATCCAGCCGGATGGACGCATCCTTGTAGCCGGACAAAGCGGATATGACCTGCTGGCTATTGCCCGGTACATGCCGGATGGCAGCCTCGACACTTCCTTCAACCATACCGGCAAGCTGACCCTGGACAACAATGGTCTGCCTCTGCGTGGTAAGAAGATCATTCTCATGAGGAACGGAAGAATACTGGTGGGCTGTGCGGCTTATCTCACTTCTTCGGGCAAAGACCAGAATATGGCTGTGGCCCGCATTCTGCCCAACGGCAGACCGGATGATTCATTTGCTCCGGGAGGAGTGTTTACCGTGGACTTCGGCTATGATGACTGGTATGAAGACATCGCGCTGCAAGCTGACGGAGGTATTCTCATCGGCGGCTCCAGCGTGGATGAAAGTAATCAGCAGAATCCATTACAATACAGGGCTTTTGCGCGCATCGTAGTGGATGGAGAAGACACGGTGCCGCCTGAAGCCGTGCCGGGCCAGGGTTTTGAAGTCTTTCCCAATCCGGCCAGCACGACTGTGTACATCCGCAAGGCTGCAACAAGAACAGCAGGTGACGCAGTCATTGAGTTACTCGGCATCAACGGGCAGGTGGTGCAGCACAAAAGCTTGGCTCGCAACCAATGGCTCACTTCAATGGATACGAAATCCTAT
>JAMIQN010000160.1:0-6435 GCA_035914595.1 Chitinophagaceae bacterium
GGACAAAGTTTCGGCCTCTGTGTCCGGGAAATTCAGCTTGTACTTCTCCTCCAGGTAGTCCAGCTTCAGCCTTCCTGAAAAGATGAACTCATTGGTGCTGATCTGCTTTTCTACATACTCCTGCACGTCATACTCATCGTTGATTTCACCAAAGATTTCTTCCAGTACATCCTCCATCGTTACGATGCCTGCGGTGCCGCCAAACTCGTCAATGACCCAGGCAATGCTCTTGCGCTCGCGGGTAAACCGGTTCATTAAATCCACCGCGCTCATGGCTTCCGGCACGGCTGTAATGCTGTGCATCACTTGGCGGATGGTCTTGGGCCTGCGGTTCAGGTCCAGGTGGTGCAGGTAGCCGACGATATTGTCAATGCTGCCCTCGTACACGATGATTTTCGATAGCTGGGTCTCGATGAATTTTTGTTTTACGTCCGGGATAAGCGTGTTGACCTCAACAGCCTCAATCTCGTTACGCGGTACCATGCATTTTCTGATGCGCACGTTCACCAGGTAAAGGGCATTTTCAAACAGCTCCGTATTCAGTTCATTGCTGCTTTCATTTTCCGCCCCATGGCCATGCAGGCTTTGCTTCACGAAGTGCTCCAGGTCAATCCGGTTGAACACATTGTGACTTTGCCGGATGCGCACATTAAACAGGTATTTCAGGATGAACTCAGCCAGCGACACAAACAGCTTTGCCAACGGATACAGCAGGTAGTACATCACCATCATCGGTAATGCAAACAGCGTGAGTACCTGTTCCGCCTTAGACCTGAAGATGGCCTTGGGCAAAAACTCCGCGAAAATCAAAATCACCAGTGTTGCCACGAACGTGTCCACAATCAGGCGCAGGTATTCGTTGGAATACATCAGAGGTGGCAGCAACCGCGCCATCCAGCCATCGTTCAGTTCGGTCATCAGCAGGCCGTAAATCACCAGCACGATGTTGACGCCGATGAGGCTGGTTCCAATAAACTCTTCGGGGTTTTGCGTGGAGCGTGCCAGAATGCGACCGGCGAAGCTGCCCTGCTTTTTCTTCAGCTCCAGATTGAGCTTGTTGGCAGAAACGAAAGCAATTTCAGTGCCCGCAAAAAAGCCAATCATCAGGATGCAGGCCAGAATGTAGAGGAGCAGGTGCGAGGTGTCCATTCAATGAAAATCGGGCAGCACGTCAGGCTGTTTCCGTAGGATGTGGTGTATGAAGATAATGAGTGCTGCTATGCCCGTTCGAGGCTGGAACCTGTGGAAACAAATTCCCGAATCAGCTTCTGAAGGGTAGCCTCCGCTTTTCCCAGGTCATCATTGACGACGATGCGGTCAAACTCGGAAGCATCCAGCAATTCATACTCGGCCTTCGCAAGCCTTTCCTCCAGCATCTTCGGGCTTTCCGTGCCGCGAGCTACCAGCCGCTGCCGCAGCACTTCCAACGATGGTGCCTTAATAAAAATGCTCAGTGAACGCTCCGGAAATTGCTCCTGAATGGCCAGTGCTCCTTTCACGTCTATATCCACCAGTGGTGTGCGGCCTTCTGCCCAAATCCGCTCCAGCTCCTGCTTCAGAGTTCCGTAGTATTTGCCGGTGTACACCATTTCCCATTCCACGAAATCTCCCTTCTTGATGCGGGCCTGAAATTCCGGCTCGTTGAGGAAGTAATAGTCTTTGCCATTCACTTCACCCTCGCGTGGGCTGCGTGTGCAGGCAGACACAGAAAATGCCAGCTCCGGCATGGCTGCCAGCAGGCGGCGTACCAGGGTCGTTTTGCCCGAACCCGAAGGCGCCGTAATGATGATGATTCGCTTGGAAGACAAGGGTGGAAGTCTCGGGCCTGAAGCCTTCAACGGCGGTAAAATTAGCTAAGTGCCACCGACCTTCTTTCAAAGAAAACACCGGCAACACAGGCTGCCGGCGCTTTTCAATCGATTGACGATGATCCGATGTCTTTTTTAGCAGTGCTCCGCAAATACGGATTGCAGATGTGCAGCGATGGCCTGAGCAGGATTACCCTCGATCATGTGGCGCTCTACCATATGCACCAGCTTCCCATCTTTCAGCAGAGCAATGGAGGGAGAAGATGGTGGGTAAGGCATCAGATAAGTGCGGGCCTGCTTCACGGCATCCACATCAAAGCCGGCGAAGCTCGTTACAAGATGGTCGGGCTTCTTGACAGCATCGCGCACAGCCATCAACACGCCGGGGCGCGCCGTGCCGGCCGAGCAGCCGCAAACGGAGTTGATCATCAAAAGGGTGGTGCCGCTTTGCTGCAGGGCCGCATCCACTTGGTCGGGCGTTTGCAGGTCTTCGAAGCCTTGCTCGGTCAGCTCGCTCTTCATCGGCATTATGATCTCAGCTGGATACATGAGTATGATTTTTTTTCGGCGCCAAAGGTACAGGCAGTGCTCCCTCGGCTTTTCATTAGGGTATTGCTAAAAGCAATTCCTGACCCCTATCATTTGCTCACTTCGCCAGTTCTTTCTACAGCCCATACCAATAAGGCCTTTCGTTTCTTTACGCAGCCCGCCCAAGCTTCTTTTTCAATTCATTCAATCAGCATTTATGCAATCTGAATTTTCTGACGGCAGCCTGTTTGTTCCCGCTACACGCGCCTTTCTGGATAGCCTGGTATTTGCCCGCGAGGGCGAAACCAGAATCGGGCAAAAGGTGCAGGTAATTCAGTCCTGGGATGAGCTGGCCTACTGCCCCGCCCGAATGGTGCTAATCGGCATTCCGGAAGACATAGGTGTGCGTGCCAATTATGGTGTTGGAGGGACGCATACGCTTTGGGGGCCGGCGCTGCGAGCGTTATTAAACACGCAGGATTCCGATGGATGCCCGGGGGCAGGGCTGCTGGTGGCAGGTGCTTTTCATTTCGAAGAATGGATGGAGGAAAGCCGACATGCCGACATACTCAGACTGCGCAGCCTCGTTGCAGGCATTGATGAAGTAGTGTCTCCGCTCATTGAAAGGGTCGTGCGTGCCGGAAAAATTCCGATTGTGATCGGCGGAGGACACAACAATGCCTATCCCATTTTGCGTGGCACCAGTAGGGCCTTGGGCACGCCCATCCATGCTATGAACCTCGATGCACATAGCGACTATCGGCGGATGGAAGGCCGACACAGCGGCAACCCTTTTCGCTGTGCACGGGAGCAGGGCTTCCTCAGTCGCTATGCCATGATAGGCCTGCATGAAGCCTATAACAGCCCTGCAATTCTGGATGAAATGCAACAGGAGGCAGCACTTCATTTCTCCACCTACGAATCCATCTTTCTGGAAGAAGGCGGAAGCTTTGACACGGCTCTCACAGCAGCGCTCCAACACACAAGTGGCGCCCCAGTCGGCATTGAACTGGACCTCGACTGCATCCGTGGTGTGCTGGCCAGTGCGGCTACCCCATGCGGCATCAGCACGCTTGAGGCGCGCCGTTATCTGCGTCGCTGTGTGCATGAGGCGCAGGTGGCTTATGTGCACATCGCAGAAGGTGCGGTGCAGCTCAATGATGGCCGTCATGATATCGGCGTCGCCAAGCTGGTGGCGTATCTCGTTCGGGAAGTGATGACGGCATTTACCGCGGCAGACTGATTCTTTCAGCCATAGAAGCAATGATTCAAAGGCTGTACATCCGCGCAACAAAGGATTCGATGTCGGAAGGAGTGGTATCCCAGGCGCACATCAGCCGTGCTTCGTTGATCGCTTCATCCCAGATGTAAAACGGGAAGGTTGCCATCAACTTTTCATTCCAGGCTTTCGGCAGGGTTGCAAAAACGGCATTTGCCGCTACCGGCTGTGTGATTTTCACGGCCGGAATTTGCGAAAGTTTATCAGCAAGAAGCCGCGCCATTTGGTTGGCATGTTGTGCGGTTTTCAGCCAAAGATTATCCTGCAGCAATGCCTCGAATTGGGCTGCGATGAAGCGGCTCTTGGAAGCCAGTTGCATCACTAGCTTTTGCTGATAGCGGATATGTTTCGCCAGTTCCGGATGAAAGACGAGGACGGCTTCGCCGAAGAGCAATCCAATCTTGGTGCCGCCCAGCGAAAGGATGTCCACGCCACAATCTTTACTCAGGGCCGAAAGGCTGCAGCCCAATGACGCAGCAGCGTTAAAGAAGCGTGCTCCATCCATGTGCAGATACATGCCATGATTATGAGCGAGTACTGCCAGTGCGGTAATCTCTTCCCTTGAATAGACCGTTCCGTATTCCGTGGCCTGAGTGATGGAAAGCATGCCCGGCTGGGCGTAATGCACATCTCCTTTTCGCGTCAGCCGTGCCAGAACCGAAGCAGGGTTCAGTTTGCCATTTGCATCGCTTTCCACCGGGAAAATGCGGCAGCCCGTGAAGCTTTCCGGTGCGCTGCTTTCATCGGAATAGATGTGTGAAATATCTGCGCAAACCACCGATTGAAAAGAACGGGCACCCGCAGCCAGCGACAGCACATTGGCGCCCGTGCCATTGAAGACGAAGAGTAGTTCGGCAATGCCTCCAAAGGCCTCTTCCATCTGCTTGCGCACTCTTGCTGAAATTTCATCGGCACCATAGGCTCGGGCATGACCGGTATTTGCCTGCCGGATGGCCTCCATTATTTCGGGTAAAACACCGGCGTAATTATCGGAGGCAAATGACTTCATGCTCGAGAGATTTTTTGCAAAGAAAGGAAGCAGAGGATGTGGGTCGTTGCACATCAGAATCGCCATCGGCAGATGCTCCATAGAAGGCCGTCTGAAAGAAGCAGGTGCAAACAAGTAGTCGTTAAGCAGGCTGGGAAGGGCACTACAACGCTTTTCAAAGAAGCTAAATTGGCAGTAGCCTATGCCGCTACGATTTCTCCCGTTTCTTACCCTGTTGATGTTCGCCTGTGCGGTACCTGCAGCCACGGCACAGCGGCTCGACTATCGTGTTCGGCAAATTGGTGTGAGTGACGGCTTGCCTCAGGGTTCGGTGGGCAGCCTTTTTCAGGACCGACAGGGTTTTATCTGGATCGGTACCGGCGATGGCATTACGCGGTATGACGGCCGCAGCTTCCGCAATTTCCGAGGGCCGTATGATGACACCTCCGGCAGAAGCCTGCCCGCGCGCATGGTGGCCGGCCCCATGGTCGAGGACCGGTTTGGCAAAATCTGGTTTGCAACCAACACAGGCATCAGTTCGTATGACGCGCGCTTGCAGCGATTCCAACATTATCCCGTTGTGGGTAGTGATGCGACTCAAATGAGTGTGGTGGGCCTCATTTCAGGCGACCGTATCGTGTGTGTGGACCCCGGTGGTATTTGGATTTTCTCCTGCCTGCCCGGCCATGAAGCAGACAGGCAGCGCCTGGCCATAAATGAACCTTTTGCCCGGCCCGTGCTTTGGGGCGACGAGCTCTATTTCATCACAGCGAAAGGTATCTGTCAGGTAATGTTGTCGGGAGGCACACAGCGTCTCCTTCTTCTGCGGCACGGGTTGCAATATCTTTTCTTGAGAGCCGATGGAAGCATATATGCTTGGGCGGGTAAGCAACTTCTGGTCGTTTCAAAAGACGGACGGTATCAGGAGCAAAGCCTTCCCGCAGAGGCCATTCGGGCACGCTTTAGGCCCGTGTTGCACCTCCGCTCCGGCATCTTCTATGGCATGTCAGATTTGGGGCTGACCTGCCTCAATCTTCAGGCCGGAAGCCTGCAGTATTTACCTGTGGAAGGAGATCCGCAGCGCAGCCTCAACACCGCTATGGTGCTCTGCATGATGATGGATGATGCACACAACTTATGGATCGGAACTGAGGGGAGCGGCATCAATATCGTGGACATGAAAGGCCTCAAGTTTGAGAGCTTTCTGCTGCCCCGCACCGCTGATGGGCGACGGCCCGAGATGATGGTGAAAAGTATGCTGGACGTAGGGGGGAAGCTCTGGATTGGCACGTTTCGTAAGGGGCTTTTCTGCCTCGATAGAAAGAGTGGGGAGGTGGAAAACTTTTTTGCAAAAGGCGCCGTGCCGGGAAGGATTAGCGTCATATACAGCGATAGTAGCGGCCGGATCTGGATGAATCTGGAAGCGCGAATCTGCGTAGTGGACAGCCAGACCAAAACAATCATTCAATCAGAGTACATACCGGAAGATGACTCAAACAACGTGGCTGCCATGTCCATGTTGGAATACCGCAGGAATCATTTTTTGTTGGGCAGCATCCGCGGTCTTCATATGATGAGTTGGGAGCATGGAAAGATTCGCATTCGAAAATTTGCACGCCGCTTCCCTGCCACCTGCGGCCAGATTACGGCCCTTTGCAAGGCTGCTGATGGCAGCATCTTCATTGGCAAAGTCCGCGACGGATTTTATCGCTTCCGCATCTTCCCCGACCAGGATTCAATCGGGATTCTTGATGAAGGTTTTCATGAAACCGGCATTCGCGATATCCGGTTTTTATCGAATGGCCACCATGTCTGTATGGCTACTGAAAACG
>JAMIQN010000161.1:0-3888 GCA_035914595.1 Chitinophagaceae bacterium
TGGGCCTCATCCACGAAGGCAGCGAAGTGAGGCGACGCTGGATGGATGGCATCCTCAGCCAGACCGATGCCGGATATCTGGAGCGGCTCCTGCTCTATCAGCGCGTACTGCAGCAGCGAAATGCCTGGCTACGGATGCAGGCCACTGCTCCTTCCTCCACCCGCACCGAACTGGAGTTTTATGATGCACAGCTATCAGACGCCGGGGCCTATCTGCACAAGCGCCGTTCACAGTTTCTGGAAACATTCCTCCCCATCCTGAACCGCCTGTATCGCCAGCTTTCCAAAGGAGCAGAGGCTGCTTCCATCATTTATGAGAGCGAGCTACGGGAGGCGAATATGCAATCACTGTTGCGCGCCTGTTTTGAGCATGACCTACGCTTGCAACGCAGCACCAAAGGCATTCATCGGGATGATCTGAGCTTTCGACTGAATGAAATGCCGTTGCGACAATATGCTTCGCAGGGGCAGAAAAAAAGTTTTGTTTTCGCCCTGAAGCTGGCACAATATGCCTACCTGGCCACAGCGCTCGGCAGCCTTCCGATCCTGCTGCTGGACGACCTTTTCGAAAAGCTGGACCAGGGACGTATGGAGGCCTTGCTTGAAATCATAGAGGCCTCCGATTTTGGCCAGGTGCTGCTAACCGACACACATGCGGGCCGCGTGAAATCTGCCTTTGGAGCTGATGTACACACCGGCGAAATCAGACTTTGAGCCCGCGCCAGTAGCGACTTTGTACCGATCTGCATTTGCTTTTTGATAGAAATGCTCCGCAACGGATTTTTAGAAAAATGCTACGACGTTGTATTGAAAATACCTGACGGAAGTCCCCCTACAATTCCCCTTCAAAGCAGCGATTCATAGGCCGGTACAATTCTACCTTCGCGGCCATGAAAAAAATGCTCCTTGCACTGGTTGCAGTGCTTTGTATTTCCGGCGCCCGAGCGGATGAAGGCATGTGGATTCCCAGCCTCATCGGCAAAAACTACGATGAGATGCTACGGCTGGGGCTCAAGCTTAGCAAAGAAGACCTGTATAGCATCAACCATGCTTCGCTCAAAGATGCCGTCGTTCAGTTTGGAGGTGGCTGCACGGGTGAAATGGTTTCGGGCAGCGGCCTTTTAATAACCAATCACCACTGTGGCTATGGTTATATCGCCGCACTAAGCAGCGTGGAGCATAACTACCTCGACAATGGCTTCTGGTCGCACAGCATGAACGAAGAGCTACCTGCGCCCGGCCTGTCGGTGATTTTCCTGCAAAGAATTGAAGACGTCACAGCAGAGCTCAACCATGCGGTGGGTCGCAAGAAGGGCAAGGCTGCAGAAAAGCGCCTGGAGGCCGCACGCAAAAAAATCATAGAGCGTGCTTCCGAAAACGGCAAGTATGAAGCCTCGGTAAAAGAGTTTTTCGCCGGCAACCAATACCTGCTACTCGTGTACAAGCGCTACAAGGACGTGCGCCTCGTCGCAACGCCACCCAAGAGCCTCGGCAAGTTTGGCGGCGATACCGACAACTGGATGTGGCCCCGCCACACCGCCGACTTCTCCATGTTCCGCGTGTATGCAGACAGCAATAATGAGCCTGCAGAATATGCAGCCACGAACGTTCCTTATCATCCGAAAAAGTATCTGCCGGTTTCGGCGCGTGGTGTACAGGAAGGGGACTACGCAATGATTTACGGCTATCCAGGCCGCACGAATCGCTATGAGGTCAGCAACGGAGTGTCTCTGAGTATTAGCGAAACGAACCCTGATATCGTTCGCCTGCGCCAGGAGCGCCTCGCCATCATGAAGCGCCACATGGATGCCGACAAAAATGTATATCTGAAACTCACGACCCGCTATTCTCAAATTGCCAACTACTGGAAATACTTCATTGGCCAGACCGAGCAACTCAAACGCCTGGACGTAGTGGACCAGAAGAAAAACCAGGAAGACTCTTTCACCAACTGGGCAAACCATCGTAAGCAGGATGCCGGCCTCCTGAAGCGCTACAATTCTATCTATGATGCGTATCGTCCCTATGCACGGAGCATGGTGTATTACTATGAAGGTTTTCGCGCCTCTGCCCTGGCGGCAGTGTCTGCTGAATTGGAGCCTTTAGCCACTGCCTTTGAAAAAGGGAATCCTCCTGCCGACACCATCAAGAAGTATGTGAGCGGCCTTGTTGCAGCACGGAAAGCAATGATGAAAGCCTTTGACCTTGGCACAGAAAAGGAACTGCTGGCCTACACGGTGAAGGCCTATTATCAGAATGTGCCCAAGAGCCAGTTGCCCGGAATTTATGAGCAGGTGATCTTCCGAAAATTCGGCGGAGCTAACCTTGACCAGACCTACCAGAACTACGCCGACACGCTATTTCAAAGGAGTCTTATTCTGGATTCAAACCGCTTTAAAGCCTTCGTTGCTTCTCCAAGTCTGGAACAAATTCAGAATGATCCGGCGGCTCAGTATGCGATTTCATTCGTCCGGAATTACAACCAATACATCCGTCCGCATTACGAGCAATTCGTGCAGGCGAAAGAGCAATATGCCAAGGAATACCAGCGTGGCCTAATGGAGATGAACGCCGCTACAGGAAGCAAAAAGCTGATGTACCCCGATGCGAACAGCACCATGCGTATCACTTACGGCCAGGTGAAAGGCTATAAGCCCGAGGATGCCGTCACGTATAGCTACTACACAACGAGCGACGGCCTTCTTGAAAAATACAAGCCCGGTGATGATGAGTTTGACCTGCCCAAAGAAGTCATTGACCTTTTGCGCAAGCGTGATTTTGGACGCTGGGCGGGCAAGGATTCAGTGCTGCACACCTGCTTCATCACCAACAACGACATCACCGGTGGCAACTCCGGTTCACCCGTCATCAATGCGAATGGCGAATGGATTGGCGCAGCCTTCGACGGCAACTGGGAAGCGATGAGCGGCGACATCGCCTTTGACAAAACTTACAAACGCACCATCGTTGTGGACGCACGCTATGTGCTGTGGCTGATAGACAAGCTGGGCCACGCCGAAAATCTGATTGAAGAAATGGATATCCGCTATTAAGCACAGCCATTTCCCAGTTAGAAATTGGAGGGGAGGTACGGCAGTACTTCCCCTTCTTTTTTGCGCAGTGCGCAAAGGCAGCCGCCTACTTTTATGCAGATGAAATTCTTGCTCACCCTCGCATTCATCATCGGGATCGCACCTCATTTGCAGGCCGCCGATTCGTTGCAAATGCTGATGCAGCGACCTATGAATGCACGTAGCATCACCACGGATGAGCTGGGAAATATTTACGCCATTCAGCGCGACAACACCTTTGTTCGCTTCAACCCGCAAGGCGACAGCACCGGCTTTTATCGCAGTGCTCTGAACGGGCAAATGGGCACAGCAGATGTCACCAATCCTTTGCGGATTCTGCTCTATTTCCCTGCATTTAGTCGGATTCAGATAGTAGATCGGCAACTTGCTTTGCAGGCTGAGGTCAATCTGCGTCAGCTTCAAATTCTGTCTGCAGATGCAGTGGCTACGGCCTCAGACGGCAACATCTGGGTGTACGACCCCATCGCAGCGCGCATTTCAAAATTGGATGGTACGGGCGCACGAAGTCTTCAAAGCACAGACCTCAGAGACCTGCTTCCGTTCGTTCCGAGGGTGCAAAAAATGGTGGAGCGTGACCGTCGGCTTTACCTCTGCGACACGACTCGCGGCATTCTTGTCTTCGACGTTTTTGCGAGCTATATCACGACACTTCCTTTCAGGCAAGTGCAAGACTTCGATGTAGTGGGCCACCAGTTGGTGTATTTGCAGGCGGGTGTCCTTCATCGCTACGATATGCAGACTTTTCAGGAAAAAACGATGTCAATTCCATCAGGGCCGGGCCCTGTGGTGGATGCCTG
>JAMIQN010000162.1:0-1636 GCA_035914595.1 Chitinophagaceae bacterium
ATAAGCAGTGCCATGGGAAATGAAAAGTGAAAAAGGCGAAGGCTGAGGCGAAGGCGAAGTAAAAACATGAGCAAAAAAAACTGGCCCCCGCAGACAAAAGCACGTTCAGTGTTTTAATGCTGAATTATGCGATCTCCTTTTCTCTTCTCATTTCGATTAGAGCGAGGAGTATTAATCCGCCGAAACAAATCAAGAGGGTCCATAATACGCCGGGGCTGGGATAGCCCAGGCAGATACCTGCTACGAGAATCGTGAAGCCTGTCCGAAACAAAAGAACCTTCCCGGTGGCCCGCCAATAGGCAACGACCAGACTGATAGAAAAGAGAAAGATTCCTGTGGCGAGTGCTACCCTACCTTCAACAGCCAATGGTGCTGACGGATTGAGCATCGCTTCTTCTATGGCATAGGCGTAAATAATCAGGCCACAGATCATTGGAAAATGAAACAGGCTGAATACATCCCTTGCCATAGTGGATTGATGTGCCCCGGTGCGATGTGCCATAGCATGCTCCAGGTGATCCTTGGTTCGGTAAAAATATAACCACCACAAGCACGATGTGATCCCTACTGAAAGCGCTGAAACCAGAATCAGATCAAGGGCCCAGGGCTCTTCAGAAGCTGCACTGGCTGCAACGATCAGGGTCTCCCCCAGGGCGATGATGACAAACAAACCATGCCGCTCAGCAAAGTGCCGGGGATGCAGATTCCAACCTTCATTATTGCCTCCGATAGTCGCTGCAATGACATCGAGTACAATAGCCAGGCCCCAGAACCAATACTGAGCAGTCCCGCCCAGGAGGCCGCCCAGGATGACTGCGATCAGACCGGCAACCGAAACGGCTGCGAAGGTCTTTACAGCAGCGCGCATTTCTTCATGGCCCCAGACCACCCATAGATAAATAAGCAGGCCAATGGACCTGACCGCCACGTAAGCGCCGGCAAACCACCAGGAGCAAGAGGCAAAAGACTGTGGAACCGTCACTGCCATGAAGAATGCACACGCCGTGGCAAGCAAGGTGGCAAATTCAATCCGCATGTGTTTTGTATCCGCCGCGTTGAGGGCCCATGTAAATTGTGTCCATGCCCACCATACGAGCCAGAAAACAAGGATGGCACGTCCGATGTGCACAAGGTCAAAGGCATCATCCAGCAGGTGGACCACCTGGGTAACACAATACACAAAGACGAGGTCAAAGAAAAGTTCCGCAAAACTCACGGGCTGATCTTCGCCGGCGAGGAAGGACTTGATACTGGATGTTTGTGCTTTCATCTGCTTTCAAAAGTATTTAAATAAAATGACCGGGCTTATCCTGTTTGTTTAACCTTTTTTAACGGAGGGGCAATACTATATGCAGGCCATTTACCATTAAGGCAAGTAATCCATGCTGGTTACCGGCCATTTCAGGGATTGTCACGTATAACCTTTATTTTTGACCTTCTACACTATCCAAAACCACAATTCATGTCTTCGACTCATGCCATACTGATTACCGGGGGCGCCGGATTTATTGGCTCACATGTAGTACGCCGCCTCGTACAAAAGTATCCCGGCTACAGGATTGTCAACCTCGACGCCTTAACGTATGCCGGTAATCTTGACAATCTCGCCGATATCAGCCAGGCACCTAACTACAAC
>JAMIQN010000163.1:0-3208 GCA_035914595.1 Chitinophagaceae bacterium
GGTATGGCACTTTCAACCGAATTCAGTTGAGCGCCGCCGTAGTAAATGGCCTGCGCAATTCCACGATGGAACACGGTACCGGCATTCGTGGAGGACGCGCCGAAGGCTTTATGGCTCCCGCTAATGACCTCGGCTTCACTGCTGCTGCGGTCATGCAGGCAGGTGATTTTCGTTTTCAGATTTCCGGTTATGCAGCCGGCACCACCGACCTGAACCCGCGTGCAGCCGATAGCCTTCGCCTCGACGGGGGAGCCTTAGGCACTCCTATTTATCTGGGTGAAGCCGATGCGAAGTGGAACCACGGACCTTTCTCGATAAAGGCTTTGGGAGCAATCATCGCGTATCCGGATGCAGGGCAGGTGAATGCTGCCTATGGTAAGAATCTTCCGTCTCGCATGTTTGGCGCCTATGCTGAATTGGGCTACGACTTCCTCTACAATCACAGCCAGCACCACCACCACACGGCCCAGCTCATCGGCTTTGCGCGCTACGAAACCATGGACCTGGCCGACGAGATGCCTGCAGCACCCCGCGGCATTGGGGACCCTACCCTCTCTCAACGCCACCTGATTGCCGGTTTCAATTTCATGCCCATTCCCAACATCGCTATTAAGGCTGATGTGCGGCTGATGCATACCGGCCCCCAGAACCCGGAGCTGGTCATCAATCCTTCACCCAACGCATTGCCATACCGCCAGGACAACACTTTCCTCAACGTGGGTATCGGCTATTCGTTCTAAGCTTTTCGGAAGCGAGTTCCGACCCATCTATTCCCACAATACCCTCATGAAACGCGGCGAATTTTTGAAGTTCTCCTGCACCGGCTGCCTCCTCGGTGCCGCAGGTGTGCTCAGCATGACGGAGCTGCTTTCCTGTGCGCCGGGCGGAGGGTTGAACATCTACAAATCACCTGTAGCCAACAATACTGTGCGTGTTCCGGAGGCGCAGGTTTTGGATGGGAAGCTCACCATCGTGCGGGGCAAAGGGCTGGAATATGATGTGGCGCTTCGGCGGATTTCTGCGGGAAAATATGAAGCACTGCTGCTTCGATGCACCCACTTCAGCAACCCGCTCACCGTTGCCGGAAAAGGATTCTATTGTAGTCTTCACGGCTCCCGATTTGACCAGGACGGACAGGTCGTCAATGGGCCTGCCAGCCTTCCGCTCACACAACTGCCCTGCTATGTGGAAGGCGGCGATATCCTGATTCACGTTTAACCCTTCAACCATAAACTCCCCGATTCAAGACCGAATGAAAAAACTGCTGATTCTCCCCCTCTGTGCCCTGCTCTTTGTAACCGCCTGCAAGAAAAACGACGGTAGCGATCTGCCCGACCAGCAGGCTGTTGAAGCCGGCATCCTCACTCAGTTTACGGACAATGTAGCCCGCGCTCAATACAACGATTTGTCTCAAAAGGCAGATGTGCTTTACACGAGCGTCACCAATCTTCAAATGAGCCCTACCGAGGACAATCTGACCGCAGCCCGCACTGCCTGGAAGGATATGCGCGCCGTATGGGAACGCTGCGAGGGCTTCCTCTTTGGCCCTGTAGAGGACGACAACTACGACCCCTACATGGACACCTGGCCCACCGACTATACTCAGATGGATTCACTGCTGGCAAGCAACGTCACGCTGAATATTTCTGCGATTGAAAACATCACCTTATCGCTGCGTGGCTTTCACCCGGTAGAGTACATTCTCTTTGGCAGAAATGCCAGCCGCACCGCCGCCAGCCTGACGTATCGCCAACTGGAATACCTCAACAGCCTGGCCGAAGACCTGCGTAACAACTGCCATAACCTCGCCGCATCCTGGGACCCGAATGGCGGGAATTATGGCGCCCACCTGATCAATGCAGGCACTGCCGGCGGTAAATACAGCAGCCGCCTGGAAGTGTTTCTGGCTATGACTGATGGCCTCATCGGCATTTGCGAAGAAGTGGGAGAAGGCAAGATGGAAGAGCCTTTCGCGCAGCAGGACCCCCAAAAGGTGGAGTCGCCATACAGCGGCAATTCCATTGCAGATTTCAAGAACAACATTATCGGCCTGCAAAACGTCTATCTGGGTCGTTATGAAAATGACGGTACAGGCCTCAATGATCTGGTAGCCTTAGGCAATGTGGCTCTGGACAACAAACTCCAGACGCAGATGACGACCGCCATCAATTCTTTCGACAATATCACCCATCCTTTTGAGCAGGCCATCTTCGACCAGAAGCCTCAAATCATCCAGACTCAGGCCGCTCTTGCAGACTTGAAAAAAACCCTTGAAGAAGAGCTGCGCCCTTATCTGATGCAGGTCGTTAAAGACTAGGACTAAAGTGCTGCCCTGCCTTCTGCTCATTCCCTAAATCGCGTATTCATGAAACTGCCCCGCATCTCCAGAAAGCCTTTACTGCTTGCCCTCGTGGCCGGTTCAATTGTGCTGTTTTGGCAATGCCATAAAGCCAACGAGTTTCCGGTAGATGAATTCGACGAGCGACTGAGCGGCGGGGCAGCTACTGTGTTTGATGAATCATCGCGCGCTTTCACCCATTCTATCCCTTCGCTCAGCGCCCGTGATCTCTACATCCACGGACTGGGTGATGCTGCATTTGAACAGAGCTTTGTTGCGGCGCCTGCCCCCCTGCATGGAGGTTTAGGGCCAATTTTCAACAATGTCTCCTGCATCTCCTGCCACCATAATGACGGCAAGGGAATACCTACGGCAGGCTTCGCCAATTCATCGCTCCTGTTCCGCATTTCAGAACCCGGCACCGACCCCTTTGGCGGCCCGTTGGGCGTTCCCGGTTATGGCGGCCAGCTTCAGGACCAGGCCGTGCAGGGCAGCTTCCCCGAAGGGAAAGTCAACATCAGCTACACTGAAAAAACCATTACCTATCCGGACGGCACCACGGCCTCTTTGCGCCAGCCTACCTACACCCTCGCACAACACTATGCACCGCTGCCCGGAGGTTATGCACTGTCGCCACGGCTGGCGCCGCCCGTGTTTGGGTTGGGCCTGCTGGAGCTGATTCCCGAGCAAACGTTGCTCAACCTTTCCGACCCAAATGACGCAGATGGCGATGGTATCAGCGGACGACCTAATTACGTTTTCGATAATGAGCATAACCGCCGTGCGATCGGACGATTTGGACTGAAGGCCAACATGCCAAGCATCCTCACGCAGGTGGCCGGCGCCCTCAATCAGGACATGGGCATCACG
>JAMIQN010000164.1:0-3021 GCA_035914595.1 Chitinophagaceae bacterium
AGGTACAGTGTGCTGATGGTATTGCGGAAAGCACCGGTGGTGAGAGTATCGCTATGCAACTCGCGCAGGCGATTGTCTTCCCGTTGAAAACGCGCGCCCAGCACGGCATGGCCCCACTTGGGAAGACGATATTCCGCTAGTGCATTCGGCCTGAAAAAATCACTGCGCAAGCCTGTGTCGCGGGTTTGTGTCAGGTTCAGAGTGAAGCTCGTTTGCCAACGATTTTTGTTGATGTCATAGCCGAGCACATTGCGATAGCCGCTGAAGGTGTTGCCGCGACCATAGTAGCCAAGAGCATAGTGTAGGGTTCCGAGGCTTCTACTGCCGAGGGACGTTTCATAATTCACGAGATGATCGTCGGGCTTGTTGACATCATTCATCGGCAGGTTCCAGTCGCGGCCGAATTCTACATTCCTGAAAGGCGCTATCGCCTTAAAGCGATCCTGCGTGAACTCATACGAAGCCTCGTTCTTCCATTGCCAGGGCTGCCTTTTCAAGGAATCTTTTTTACCTAAAAAGCGCATCCCCGAATAGCGCAGGCGTGTCGCAAAACCGACGTGCTCATCATTGCCCTGCGATGAAAAAAGATTGGGGTCGTAGTTGCTGGCGGCCAGCTCCACACTCAGGCTTTTGAAGGAATCAATTTGGTAGGTGGAACCGAGCGTGAACACCTGCTGCATCTTGGGCGTGATGAGCAATTGCACAGGAGCGTAGTCGCCCTGCGGCACACCATTGACGCGCGGCAGCCAGTCATAAACGCGGCCATTCGCCACCTTGGAAGAGATCGCATAATCACCCTTACCCGGACCTACGTAGGAGAAGCTGAGGGAATAGCGGGCGCTGTCGCGGTTGGTAGAATAGACGAAGACCGAATCGTAGAAGACCCCGGCCACCGTTGTGTCGAGGAGCTTGTAGAGCACCTTTCCTGCCGCGAAAGTGTCGGTGAGGATGGAAGGATAAAAAGCCTGGTCAATGGCATCGCCTACGCCCGACAAAAAACGTTTCTGATCACCGCTCAGATTTTGGGTATAGCCCTGGTTGCGCGCATCCTGATTGGAATAGACGTTGAGCTGCACTTTCAGTCGCTTTGAAGGCTGCCATTCATCCCATGCAAAGACCAGCGAATTGAGATAGGCACGGCTCTGATATTCGAATTCCACCTGAATCCGCGAGTCTTTGGTGATAAGGCGGCGCGGCATAAACTGAATCTCGCCGGTGTTGTAATTGATGGTGTAGTCGGCACTCTCACCACGCTCCTGACGCAGGCCATTGATGAAGACTTTTTCTGTGCCGGCCAGCACGATGAAAAATTGCTCTCCGTTATTTCCGGTGAGCTTGTAAGGCCCCTGATTGCCTTCGGTACCATTGAAAATATTGCGCGCAAACTCGCCTTTTGCCAGTGAGCCACTCAGCCCAAAATGGTTCTGGCCACGCCCTGTCCGAAAGCCGGATTGATAATAAAGGCCCTGCACGCGCTTGTCGAACCCAAGGAAATAGCTCTTGGGTTGGGCTAAGTTGTAATCGCCAATCTGCAGCAGATGTTGCCGCCGGCTGAGACGCACATACACCTGATCAAACTCCTGCAGTCGCTGCGTGTTTCCTTCGGGCTGGATAGGCAGGTTATTATCCGAAATGGCGGCTTCCACACGGATGCTATCGGCGATGTAGCCGCTTGCCTGAAAGTTGAATTGCGATTGCAAAGCAGCATCCTGATTGTTGCCGAAGGAGAGGCTGCGGCCATAGGAGCCGCTGTATTGCAGCGGTGCAAAATGCACGAAGGCGGCATCCTCATCCTCTGTATTCAGCGAGAATGGAAAGGCATAATTCGAATCTATCAACCGCCGGTCTTTATGACTGTAGCGATGACTAAAAGAGATGGGCAACACCCGATAGCGAACAGTTACAGAATCCTGCAGGGGCCGATGCAGCCAGCGCAGCACCGAGCTATAAGGCTCCAGCACATAATCATCTTTTGACAACCCTTCAATCGAAAAACTGCCCGGCACAATGGAAAGCGAATCCACCCGAAGGCTGTCGGACCTAATGGCAATGCGGTGTTGTCGCCAGTTGCTCCAATTGTTGGCCAGCTGCTGCGCAGAAGCAAGGTATACGGACAGAATCAGTACCAGGCTCAGAGCTCCGAGTCGGGCTGCCTTCCGGGGCGATGATATGTAGAGCCGGGCTTTCAAATGCCAGAGAGAAGGTCGCGGGGGACCGGCGAAAACGCAGCAGCCCCGGCCTGAATTGCCTCAACACAGAACGGCGTTGCGCGCAGGGTGAAATTAACCCGCGATGCAGCCGGAATGAATGCACAAATACCGTTTGAAAAAGCGATTCAAAAATGTCGGATTCGATTGCGGCAGCAAGCCTTCAAAACATTCTTGGCGAAGCAATGAAAAAGCCGATCACAAGACCGGCTTTCCACATCATTACAGGAATCTGTTACTTCTTTCTGGCGGTGCTATGCACTTTGGATTCAACCGTCATTGGCACCTTCATGCCCATCAGGCTCATGTCGCCGGAAAGGTGTAGTGTCACGTTGCTTTCTGCCACCAGGCCGGTGGGGATGTCCACACTCATGGAGCCGGTTTGCTCGCCACTCATAGACATCAGCATGCTTTTCATCGCAGGATTATTAGAAGAACCTTCGCCGTTGATCTTGGCTTTGATGTCCACGTGTGCGGTATTTCCTTCAATGCTTTTCAGTGTATAGACGTTGTCCACTTTCAATTTCATCACCGGCATATCCAGAACGTAGCTCTTCTTCCATGTGTCGCCAAGGCCGACAGGATGCCCCGGGAACACATCCAGGAATTGGCGCATGAGGCTGCGCACAGCCGTATCACTAAATGTTTGCGACAACTGCTCGTGAGCCATCATCCCTTCCGGCGTACTCGTATCCGCAAGCCCTCCGATTATGGTTGAAAGGCCTTCCACGCTTGCTATTTCGCCGGTAGGCGCCACTTCAATTGTGAAGGGCTTGCTGATCATTCCGGATAGCACACCCAGCCTCGGATCGCT
>JAMIQN010000165.1:0-13311 GCA_035914595.1 Chitinophagaceae bacterium
GTTCCGAAAAATATTTGCTGATCACTGCCAGCGATGCCGCGTCTTCCATAGCATGAAAGGGGCAAGTACGGCATTGTAAAGCACCCAGCAAAAGGAAAAGCCCAGCCAGCCCCAGGGCCTGCCCCCTTCGCCCAGCCGCCACGCCACACGCCCCATCGCCCACAACCACAGCAGCATGGGTAGCCACAGCACCGCCAACAGGGGCCAGCTCAGCGGTAGCAGTGCTATGCACAAGACGAACAACAGCCACCAGGCGGCATGAGTCAGCGCATAAAGGCCCGGCAGCCATTTGGTCCTCAGCGCATAAAATTTTGATGTGGAAACATGCCGTTGTTTCTGCGCCAGATAGGCACGCAGCCCGCTCTTGGGCATGGTCCAGGTAAAGGAATCGGGATGGGTGAGCACACACATGTTGGCAGGCGTAGCACAGAGCTGTACCAGCAGGTCGTCATCGCCGGAGGGCAATGCCTTCCAGGCCTCCGCCGACTGGGCTTTCAGCAGCATCGCCTGCGTAGTAGCCAGATTGCGCCCCACGGCCATATAGGGCAGGCCCAGGCGCCAGAAGCTGTAGTACTGAAGAAAAGTGTGCTGGGTTTCGCGGCGGCTGAAGGCACCGACGGCTCCCGGCTGCATCCTCATACCACCATATCCCGCTACTATCTCGCGGCCTTCGGCCAAAGGCTTTGCCAGATGCTGCAGCCAACGTGGGCCGGCGGGTGCGCAGTCGGCATCGGTACAAACGAGCCAAGGATGGCGGGCCGCCTTCAAAGCACAGGAGAGCGGAAATTTTTTGCCGGGGAAAATCCGCATGTCCTCCGGCGAAATCCGCACGACGCGCAGATGCGGGAACCGGCTGCAGAGCCGCTCCAGCACGGCAGGTGTTTCATCGGTAGAAGCATCGTCGGCGACAATCACCTCGAAGGCGGGGCTGCCATTGGCAAAGCAATAATCCTGCTGCAACACATGGGGCAGATGGGCCTCCAGATGAGCCGCTTCATTATGCGCACAAATCAGTACCGACAAGGCCTGAGTGGCTACAAAATTTGATGAGGAAGAGGCTTCGGTCGGGGCATCCTTCGGCGATTTGGGGAAGCGGAGAAAGAGAAGGGCATAGCCCCCGAGCAGCGTGCCGACGCCAAGGGTCGCTATCCGGAGCGCGGCCTCAATCATGCAGCCAAAGTAGCCATTCCGACTGCTTCCTCCGGGCCGTAGCAGGGTCAGGGTTTCGTTTGCGCAGGCCCCGTTTTCTTTGCAGCCGGCAAGGCCGCATCCGGCGCCGGATTTTTTTGCGCAGCATGAAATTTTCATTAGAAAAGAAGGACGAACAGACGGCTGCGCGGGCAGGCACTTTGGAGACGGCACATGGCCGCATTGAGACGCCCATCTTCATGCCCGTCGGCACCGTGGGCAGCGTGAAGGCCGTGACGCAGGAGCAACTGAAAAGTGAAGTGAACGCTCAGATTATTCTGGGCAATACCTACCATCTCTACCTGCGCCCGGGGATAGGTGTGCTGGAGGCAGCCGGCGGCCTGCATCGCTTCAATGGCTGGAACCGCCCCATCCTGACCGACAGTGGTGGCTATCAGGTTTTTTCACTCGCTGCCAACCGCAAGCTCAGCGAAGAAGGCGCCCTGTTTCAGTCGCATATTGACGGTTCTCGCCACCTTTTTACCCCCGAGCGGGTGGTGGACATACAGCGCAGCATCGGTGCGGATATCATCATGGCTTTCGATGAATGCCCACCTTATCCCAGCGAGTATGCCTACGCCAAAAAGAGCCTCGGCCTGACGCAACGCTGGCTGGAGCGCTGTGTAAAAAGGATGAAAGAAACGGAGCCTAAGTATGGCTATGAGCAAAGCCTGTTCCCGATTGTGCAGGGCAGCACCTTCCCCGATTTGCGGCGCGAGGCCTGCGAGCAGGTGGCGGCCGTGGAGGCGGCAGGCAATGCCATTGGCGGCCTTTCAGTCGGCGAGCCGGAAGAAATGATGTATGAGCTGGCAGCCCTTTGTTGTGCCCATCTTCCGGCAGACAAGCCGCGCTACCTGATGGGCGTGGGCACCCCCTGGAATATTCTGGAGAATATCTCCCTCGGCGTGGACATGTTCGACTGCGTGATGCCTACGCGCAATGGTCGCAACGGTATGCTGTTTACCAGCCAGGGCGTGATCAATATCAAGAACAAAAAATGGGCAACCGACTTCCATCCCATTGATGAAAACGTAGCCTGCAGCGCCTCGCAGTCTTATAGTCGCGCTTACCTGAGGCATCTCTTTGTGGCGGGCGAATATCTGGCGCTGGTACTTGCCTCCATGCACAATCTGGCCTTCTACCTACACCTGGTGAAGGAGGCGAGGGCACATATCCTGGCGGGCGATTTTGCAGCCTGGAAAAACGATACGATGCCGCGCATCCGGCAACGGCTTTAGCAACCAACCTTTGCATCTCTCACCTTCGCTGCTTGAAGATCCTCGACTGGTATATCGTCCGCAAGTTCATCGGCACCTTCTTTTTCGCCATCCTCGTCCTGGCGATCATCGCCTGCGTGATTGACGTCAGTGAGAAGCTGAATGACTTCACGCAGCACCATGCTCCTCTGGGCGCGGTGCTCAACTACTACAAGAATTTCATCCCGCATATTTCGGCGCTGCTCTACCCGCTGTTCATTTTTATCGCCACTATTTTCTTCACTTCCAAGCTGGCCTACAAGAGCGAAATCGTAGCCATGCTGGCGACGGGGATGCCCTTCAACCGTTTCCTGCGTCCTTACGTCATCGGGGCGGCTTTTCTGGGTGTGCTCTCCCTGCTGGCCAACCATTGGGTGGTGCCGATGGCCAATCGTTCTCGGCTGGCTTTTGAAGACCGGTATGTGCATGAAAAAGTGACCAACTCAGACCGCAATGTGCACATGCAGCTATCACCGGACCTGCTGATTTACATGGAGTCTTACGACTATGCCAGCAATACCGGCTATCATTTTACAGCCGAAAAAATCAAGGGTACACTGCTGCTTGAAAAGCTGATGGCCGACCACGTCTCCTACGATAGCGCCACCAAACTGTGGCATCTCTATCAGGTGGTTGTCCGCACGAATGATTCACTCAAAGAGACGCTGGATTTTAAGCCGGAGCTCATGGCCAATTATCCTTTCACGCCCAAAGACCTGCGTGAAAATTCGGACGTGAAAGAAGCGCTGACAACGCCGCAACTGAATCACTATATCCAGGTGCAGAAGCTGCATGGCAACGACACTCTGAATGTTTTTTATGTCGAGAAATATCGTCGCTCGGCACAGCCGGTGGCAGGTTTTATCCTCAGCCTTATCGGGGCCTGCATTGCCAGCCGGAAAATCCGCGGCGGCAGTGGCTTTCACTTAGCTCTTGGCATTGCCATCAGTGCCATCTACATGCTCATTCTTCAATTCTCCACCACCTTCTCCACGAAGGCCGGACTGAACCCGTTCATCGCCGTCTGGATTCCGAATGTGGTGGCAGGTATAGGCGCCTATTTCGTGTATCGAAGGCAGGCATCCGGGCGGTGATTCTTCTTCAGGAACTTTCAGGAGCGTGAGGCAGGCCGCTTTGTTGTGAGCGCAGATAAAACCGTGGCTGCAATCGCATCCCAGTTGTAGGTCTTGTAAAATGCGTCCGGAATGATGGAGGGCTTTTGAACCGCCACACCGATGGACTTCGAAAAAGCATCCCAATCGCCATCCGGGGTAATCAGCAGATTGTTGCCACAGGCTTTGGGAAGCAGGCCGGCAGCGCCGTTTTCCGTACTCACGAGCATCTTGTTGTAGGCAAGGGCTTCCACCGCTTTGGTCTTGATGCCGCCGCCACTGAGCATAGGGTTCATCATCACGTCGCAGGCGTTTAGGAATGTGACCAGATCATCTACAAACCCAAGTGCCCGAATGCCGCCGTTTGTTGCTTCGATCTGCTGCATCAACTCTTCGCGGATTCCTTTTCCTGCAATCAGAATTTCACAATTCATGCCCTCATTTTTCAGTCGGGGATAAATCTCGTGGATGATATATCCGACCGCTTCTGCATTGGGCGCATAGCTCTGCACACCCAGAAAATAGAGCCAGGGGATGCGGGGGTTTAGATGCAGCTCTGTGGCAAGTTTCGTTTTGGCGTCCGGTACCGGATGCGGAGCCTGCTGCAGGGGCGTTCCATAAGGTGCCAGCTTGCATTGCTGAGCGTTCAGTCCGTAACAGGAGATAGCTCGTTCGCGGTCCTCCGGCGTGATGAAAAAGATGAGGTCGGCATGGCGCATCGCAAAGCGCTCAAAGCGTCGCAGTAAAGGCCACCACTTCTTTCCTAACTGGCGAAAACGATCTGCTTCGATGTTGTGGCAGCGCAAGGCCCAGGGCAGACCCAGGCGGCGCGACAGGCGGATGGCCAGCGGCGCCATGTAGGGATGTTCACAAAAGATGTGGGTGGCTTCAAAGCGGCGGGCCAGGTCCAGTGCAGACTGAAAGCCATAGCCCGGCAGATAGCGCAACGGGCCGGCAGGAAAAACCGGATGCAGTGCGAAGGAATAGGCATTGGCAGGACCATTGTCCACCGTGCCAAGCAGATGATCCTGACAATGCCGCCCCAGCGCATCATGCATGGAAGTGATGGCCCACTGGCCACCCGAAGTGGGCGGCAGAAAGCGATAAGGAGCCAGCGACAGAAGGCGGCAGGATGGCCCGGGCATAAGTCGTAAAAGTAGGGAGCCGGTTGCGTGGCCTTCCTCTTGTTTCGCCGGGCATGATCCTGACTGGTTTCATCGGTGGCCCATCCACGCGCGTGCTATTGATTTTCTTTGCGGCCTGAAATCCTCTTTTCGAATCGGCCATTTTTTCAATGAAACCCTCCCTCCCGCAAGGCACCCGCGACTTTTCACCTGCTGAGCTTCGGCGCCGCCAATACATTCTCGAAACCCTTCGGGGCATTTTTGAGTTGTACGGCTATCAACCCCTGGAAACACCGGCTCTGGAACAGCTTAGCACCCTCATGGGCAAGTATGGAGAAGAGGGAGACCGGCTCATTTTTAAGATCCTCAACAATGGCCTTCATGAAAGCAAGAAGAAGGAACAGCTTCAGGAAGAATGGAGCCGGCTGCTGACCGGGCCTTACAGCACTGCCGCCATCACCGAGCGCGCCCTGCGCTATGACCTGACCATTCCTTTTGCGCGCTACGTGGTCATGCACCAGCATGAGCTGGCCTTCCCTTTCAAGCGCTATCAGATGCAGCCTGTGTGGCGTGCCGACCGGCCACAGCGAGGGCGTTACCGCGAGTTCTGGCAGTGCGACTGCGACGTGGTGGGCAGCACTTCTTTATTGCAGGAAGCAGAACTGCTGTGCATTTATCAGGAGGCATTTCATGCGCTGGGCCTACCCGAGGTAAGCGTGAAGGTGAACAGCCGTAAACTGCTGGCTGCCCTGTCTGAAGTGTGTGGCGCACCCGGGCAAATGACGGAGATAACCGTAGCGCTCGATAAGCTGGATAAGATCGGCTGGAGCGGCGTGCGGGAAGAACTGGAAAGGCGCGGCCTGAGCGAAGAAGGAATCACTACGATTGAAAAAGTAATTGGGCTAAAAGGTGACAACCTGAGCCTGCTGCAACAGCTTTCCGATTTGTTGGGCGGCACCGAATCCGGCAGGCTGGGTATTCAGGAATTAAAAACGACCCTTGACTACCACGCACAGATTGCCAATCCCGACTGGAGCTCTGTTTTGAAAATTGACCTGAGCCTGGCGCGCGGCCTGAACTACTACACCGGCGTCATCATGGAGGTGACGACAAGTGCTGTGAAGATGGGCTCCATCGGCGGAGGTGGCCGCTATGATGACCTGACGGGCCTGTTTGGTGTAAAAGGCCTTTCGGGTGTGGGTGTCTCCTTCGGCATTGACCGCATCTACGACGTGATGGAGGAGCTGCAACTGTTTCCGCAGGCACTCGCAACAGGCCTTCGGGCCATCCTCCTGAATTTTGGAGGAGAAGATGAACGATATGCCCTCGGCCTGCTGCAACAACTGCGTGCCGCCGGCATTTGTGCAGAGATGTATCCCGAAGCGGCCAAGTTTGATAAGCAGATGAAATATGCCAACAAGCGCAGCATTCCTTTTGTGATATTGGCCGGCGAACAGGAGCGCAGCCGGGGACTACTGGGTTTGAAAAACATGAGCACCGGCGAGCAACAGACG
Organism: Chitinophagaceae bacterium; assembly: GCA_035914595.1. Classification (GTDB taxonomy): domain Bacteria; phylum Bacteroidota; class Bacteroidia; order Chitinophagales; family Chitinophagaceae; genus UBA1952. Next base: position 6,195 of record JAMIQN010000165.1, read on the forward strand.
CTGAGCCTGAACGATGCTATCGTGCAGCTAAAGGCCTGATTCGAATCAAACTTTCAACCCAATGTTCTCTTCTTATGTGTACCTGGCCCGGCGATGATGCCCTGATGATTGCCTACCACGACAACGAGTGGGGCCGTCCGCTCCACGACGATCGGGCGCTATTTGAATATATGGTGCTGGATGCCTTTCAGGCTGGGCTGAGCTGGCGCACGGTGCTCCACAAGCGGGAGGCATTTCGCAAGGCCTTTGCCGGCTTTGACCCCAAGAAGGTGCAGCGCTTCACGCAAGAAGATATAGAGCGGCTGATGCAGGATGCAGGCATCATTCGCAACCGCGCGAAGATTACCGCCACCATTCACAATGCCCGTTGTTTTTTGGAGGTGCAACGCAGTTTCGGCAGCTTCGACAAGTATATCTGGCAGTTTTGCGGCGGCAAACCAATTGTGCATCACCATGAGGCCAACAGCAGTGTTCCGGCCCGCAGCGAAGAGAGTGATGCGATGAGCAAAGACCTGATTAGCCGGGGTTTCAAGTTTGTGGGTTCTACCATTTGCTATGCCTTTATGCAGGCGGCAGGCATGATCAACGACCATCTGATAAGCTGCCCCTGCCATAAGCGGGTACAGCAGAAGTCGGCCCATCGTTAAGGCTATTTTAGAAAAGCTGCTGCAAAACATAGTCATTTTCCCCCTACTTTTGCCGTCCCAAAAACCGACCGGCCATTGCCTCGTGCGATGTCCAGCGTTGCTGCCGGCGTGATGGGAAACCGATTTTTTTAACCGCTAAAAGCATTTATGGCAACAGCAAACACCACCCAGGATCAAAAGCTCCAGAGCTATGAGCTGATGATCATCTTCACGCCTGTGCTGGCTGAAGAAGAGTACAAGAACGCACAGCAGAAGTACACGAACCTGATCACCTCCAACGGTGGCAGCATTGTGGCTTCTGAGCCTATGGGCCTGCGTAACCTCGCCTACCCCATTGCCAAGAAGACAACCGGTCTTTACTGGCTGACCGAGTTTCAGGCACCTACTTCCGTCAACCACATGCTGGAAATCCAGATGGGCCGCGACGAAAGCATCATGCGCCAGATGATTACCCGTCTGGACAAGTATGCCGTTGCCTACAACGACCGTCGCCGCAAAGGCATCAAGCTGGAGCATACGCCCAAGCGCGCTGCCGAAGAAGTAGAAGCAGAGGACAACGCATAATTCGAAACCGAAAGAGAGAAGACTGTTCTTTCCAGAGTTTTCGATTCACCCAATCAAACAACAACCATGGCTAAGCAAAACGATATTAAATATCTCAGCTCCACCCGTGTGGACCGTCGCAAGAAGAAATACTGCCGCTTCAAGAAGCTCGGCATTCAATACGTGGACTATAAGGACGCCGAGTTCCTGAAGAAATTCCTCAACGAACAAGGCAAGATGCTACCCCGCCGCCTTTCCGGCAACTCTCTGAAGTTCCAGCGCAAGGTGGCCCAGGCAATCAAGAAGGCACGCCAGATGGCCCTGCTGCCCTACGTAACCGACCTGATGAAATAATGAGCCAACATTTTCGGGGCTGCTGCTTCATCGTTCGGCTCCCGGAATTCAGCTCCATTCCTTCAACCTAATATTTCAAGATTCTAATGGAAGTCATTCTCATAAAAGACGTAGATAACCTGGGTGGGACAAACGAACTCGTGAACGTTCGCCCGGGATATGCCCGCAATTACCTCATCCCCCAAAAGTTTGCGGTGGAGGCCAATGACGGCAATAAGAAAATGCTGCAAGAGCGCGAAAAGGTGGCTCGCAAGCGTGAAGAAAAACTGATGGCAGAAATCGCTCGCGTCACGGAAGTGCTGCGCGAAAGCCCTGTGAAGCTGGGCGCCAAAACCGGTACCAGCGGCAAGATCTTTGGCTCTGTCACCAGCATCCAACTGGCCCGCGCCATCCGCGAACAGAAAGGCTACGAAATTGACCGCCGCCGCATCACCATCCTGGGTGAAGTGAGCGAGCTGGGCACCCACAAAGCCAGCATTGATTTCGGCAAGGAAAATGTTGTCGAAATGGAATTTGAAGTAGTAGGCGAATAAGCCCGCAACAAATCCAACCTTCCGGAGGCCGTCTTGCAAAAGGCGGCCTTTTTCTTTTTCCTGAAAATGGCAGCCGTTGTGCAGTGGCTCCTCACCTTTGAATCATGGCATTTAAGATCTACACCAAAACAGGCGACAAAGGCAGCACCTCGCTCATCGGCGGCGTCCGCGTGCCTAAGAACCATATCCGCATCGAAAGCTACGGCACCGTGGATGAGCTCAACTCTCAAATCGGCCTGGTGCGCGACCTGGGCTGCAGCGCTGAAGTGTCCGACTGGCTGCGGGAAGTGCAGGACCGCCTCTTCACGCTGGGCAGCGAGCTGGCTACTGCGCCGGAGAAAACCGTGAAGATGAAACTGCCCGACCTGCATGACAGCGATGTGCAGTGGCTTGAGGAACGCATGGATGCCATGAATGAGGCGCTGCCCGAAATGCGCTTCTTTATCATTCCCGGCGGCAATGCTTCGGCCTCAGCCTGCCATGTGGCGCGATGCATTTGTCGCCGGGCAGAGCGCATCTGCGTGGGGATGGATGCGGCGGGCGAGAAGGTGCCCGAGTTTGCCGTGCGCTACCTGAATCGGCTGTCCGATTTTTTATTTGTGGTGGCGCGCTACATCACGTATCAGGCCGGCGGCGAAGACCTGCCCTGGCGCGCGAGGGTGTAATACATTCACTGCGCATCTTACGACCATGAAATACGGCCCGAGGCTCTGCCTTTCACTCGTCATCTTGCTGGCAGGCCCCTCCATCGGGAATGCGCAGGCTCCTTTTCTACCACCGGATGGTGGAGGCATTCCTTCATTTCCTGCGGTGCCCTGCCTCAGCCCGGGCCAGGCCACGGCCATTCAGGCGCGGCTGGACAGTCAAATCGCTACGTTGCCTAAAGCTGCTCTTTCGGGATTACAGAAAAAGGCTGCCGTGTCGCTGGCATGGCCGCTGCAACAGGCTGCGGGCTTTCACTATTTCGGGGTTTATGCCATCAGCAATTTCGTGGACCATGACCTCAGTTATCCCGGCCATGTGCTGGACTGGAATTGCGGCAACCGCACTTATGACGACGCCTCGGGCTATAATCACGCCGGCACCGATATCTTCCTCTGGCCCTTCCCCAACAACATGATGGCTGCAGGTCAGGCAGAGATTGTAGCGGCGGCCCCCGGCATCATCATCGGCAAAGACGACGGCAATCCTGACCAAAGTTGTGCGATGAATGGCGGCCAGTGGAATGCCGTGTATGTGATGCATAGCGACAGCACAGTAGCCTGGTACGGGCACATGAAGAAGAATTCACTGACTTCAAAAAATGTCGGTGCCTCGGTCGCGCAGGGTGAATTTCTTGGCCTCGCCGGCTCGTCCGGCAACAGCACCGGGCCGCATTTGCATTTTGAGCTTCACGACAAGCATGGCAACGTGCTGGATCCTTTTCAGGGAAGCTGCAGTGCTACCGGCTTTTGGCAAAACCAGCAACCTTATTACAACCCCGGCATCAATGCGCTACTGACGCACAGCCGCCCACCGCAGGATATGCCCTGCCCCCAGCCGGACCTCATCTATGCAAAAGACACTTTCGCTTTAAACGACACCATTGTCTTCGCTGCTTACTACCGCGACCCACGGGCAGGCGCCGCAACCACATATACTGTGAGCCGTCCTGACGGGAGCACGTTCAGCACCTGGAACTATGCACCCGGAACTTCTTACACAGCAGGCTATTGGTACTGGACCCGATATATTCCTGCGGATGCGCCGCGTGGTGTCTGGCAATTCAAGGCAAGTTTTCAGGGGAAAAATTATCAGCATCCTTTTTTCGTGAATGGCATTCCAAATGGCATTACAGCCACTTCCAATTTCAGCGGGAGCTACTATCCCAATCCCGCACGGGAAGCGCTTTGGCTACAGCTTCGGGGTGAGGCAATGCTCACCTTGCGCAATTGCACGGGGCAGGTAGAGCTGCGGCAAGCTTACGCGAAAGGGAAGCCCATTACTACCGCACAGCTACCCGCCGGCGTTCACTTCCTGGAGGTGGATTATGCGGACGGACATCGTGAAATGCTTCGCATCGAAATCCTCCACTGATTCACCTTAATGCGCCGGGATGAAAGGCTTCGTGCCCATCACCTCGTCTATGCGCGTGAGCAGCTCCGGGCTGAGTTGGGGATATAGCTCCAGCGCCTTCAGATTTTCTTCAACCTGCTCTTTGCGCGAAGCGCCGAGAATGGCTGAGGTCACATCGCGATTTGCGAGGCACCAGGCCAGGGAAAGGACGGCCAAAGAACAGCCGAGTTCGTCCGCGATCTTACTCAGTTGGCGCACCGATTCCAGCCGCTGCCCGGTGATGGTTCGGTCTTTCAGCCATTCAAAACCTTCCAGCGCAAGGCGACTGTTTTCAGGGATGCCATTGTTGTATTTACCGGTGAGCAGGCCCGAAGCCAGAGGGCTCCAGATAGTAGTGCCCATGCCTACATTTCGGAAGATGGGCACGAAATCAATTTCCATTTTGCGCCGCTCAATCAGGTTGTATTGAGGCTGCTCCACCGCCGGCCCTTCCAGGCCAAGCTGGCGCGCCCACATATGCGCCTCCATGATTTCGGCAGCGCTCCATTCGCTGGTGCCCCAATAGAGGATTTTGCCCTGCTGCATCAGGATATTCATGGTGCGCACTACTTCTTCGATGGGCACTTCGGGGTCCGGGCGGTGGCAGTAGTAGAGGTCCAGATAATCCAGTTGTAAACGCTCGAGTGCCTCATGGCAGGCCTCCACGATATGCTTGCGGGAAAGACCTTTTTGCGTAGGCGTGTTGGCGGGCCCGTGCCAGCCAAAAAACACCTTGCTGGAGACGATGTAAGTGGTTCGGTCCCAGCCTTTGGTCTTCAGGATGCGCCCCATCATTTTCTCGCTTTCACTGCGGCTGTACACCTCTGCATTGTCGAAGAAATTGATGCCTGCTTCGTAGGCGGTCGTCATGATTTGTGCCGCATGATCTTCGCCAATCTGCTTGCCAAATGTGATCCAGGAGCCAAGGGAAAGAGCAGACAATTTCAGGCCGCTGCGGCCCATACGACGATATTCCATAAGAGTTTGGTTTGGGCAGGCAAGTTCCCGCATCCCGCCGGATGAATCACTGACGAAAACGACTCTGTTTCCTGCTTGTGGATAATTGAATCAAGCCGTGCCACTCAGGCTTTTTGCAGCATTACGAGGCTGTGGCCGAGGCCTACCTGATCATGGATTTCCTTCACGGCAAAGCCCGCGTCTTCACACAGCCGAAGGAAGACCGCACTGTCGTACATCTGGCTGTTGCCATTGGCCATCGTGGTGAAATAGAGCGAAGTCATCTGCAGCGAGAAGGCAGAGGCTGCAAACTTCTGGCGGTCCCAAAAAGTTTCGAGGATATACACGCGTCCATCTGCAGGCAGGGCAGCGTGGCATTTGCGCAGGATACTTCGGATTTCTTCATCGGCGAAGCAGTCCAGAAACTGGCTCATCCAGATGACTTCAAAGCCGGTGGGCAGGCCTTGCTGCGGGTCGAGGATATTACCTTCCACCAGCGTCACGCGGTCGGCAAAACCGGCTGCTGCGATATTGTCTTTCGACACGGCAATTTGGCCCGGCAGGTCGAAGATGCCCATGCGCACCTCGCTATTATACTGCAGGCACTGAAGGGTGAATTTTCCGGTGTTGCCGCCAATGTCGAGAATGCCGGAAGGCAGATTTTCGAACAGGACGGGCAGCACCAGCGGGAAGGCATTGTCGGAATAAAAGTGGTCAAACTCGAACCAGCTCTTCTTGGCTTCGGGATTGAGCTTCGAGATGTAGGGATAGATGGTTGCCCAGTCGGGATTGAGGTGGCGCAGGCCTACGGGACGGCCCTCATCCAGCGAAGCACCCAGGTCCTGAGCCCCGTCGTAGCAGACGTCGCGCATGAAGTTGGTGTTCACCCGCGTCATGGTATCATTCTGAAAAAAGTGACCGGCTTTCGTGAGGAAATACGCATCACCTTTTCGAATGACGAGGCCTATGCCGAGGCCGGCTTCCAGCAGGATGCGCACGGCGTAGGCGCTCATGCCGGTAGCCTGCTGAATATGCGCTGCCGTAGCATTTTCTTTGGTGCGGTAGCAGGCATCAATTTCCCGAAGGATGCCGCGGTCGCGGAGCAGGACAGAGGCCTGAAAAACGTAAGGCGCAAAAGCGATGAACTGCGCATGTACGATTGCATCAAATGCGGCACGTTCGTCTTTGGCGAAAAGTGGAGCACTGCTATCCTGCGTTGTAATCATTTGGGCAAAATACAGAAGGCAGCGTTGGCAGATGGAGCAGTTTCGGGAAAAGATTGCGGGCTTTTTCGCGAGGCCATACAATCCCGGGAAACGTACGGCTAAGAAAACCGGAGGCTGGAAACCTCGGGTGATTTTAGCTAAAGGCTCATTGTTATAATTGGAAGATTTTTTGCCTTATCACAAGTTCAAGTACCAATTACAACACAGGGTGGGTGCAAAACCCAGTCACCTGAAACGACCCCCAAAAAAGGGCGGCAGCCGGCCTGTCCGGTACACCCCTAAATATAACTTTAGAAATGCCGGACAAAACGCTGCAACTGAAGCGCCACCGCATCGGAGAGCGGCTTCTTTCAAATGCACAATAATACCGTTGCGAAGAAGTTACTACTGGCATACTATTTCAATGCATTGACGGCTCTGCTTTTCCCCTAAAAAAATGTTTCTGATGCATTCTCTATTCAACCGAATTGTTCTCCTCGCTGCTTTCAGCATTTTGCTTATGCCGCTTGCCAAGGCGCAATCCTTAGCTTGGGCGCAGTCAATAAATGGAATTGGTGCTCCTAATGGAGCAGGAGTTATAGCCGGCACTACCGATACCGCAGGTGACCTTTACACCATAGGTGGATTTGGCGGTACTACAAATTTCGCAGGAGAAACCCTCACCGCAGTTAGCGAACTGGATATGTTCATCATGAAGGAAGATCCTTCCGGCAACCTGATTTGGGTAAAACAGGTAAAAGGCCTTTCAAACGGTCAGTATGGT
>JAMIQN010000166.1:0-2212 GCA_035914595.1 Chitinophagaceae bacterium
TGCCTGTGGCATCCAGCCGCTCGGCAGGAACCATGGTTTCATTTTCCGGGAAAGAATATTCAGTGCTCACGGCCGATGAAGCAATTGCCCGAAAGCCGGTGCTGGCGCTATTCTCAGCCGGTGGCGGCCCTTCCTTGGAATTAGCGCCCCGCTTTGCGGAAGCAGGCTGCTACGTCATTGACAACTCCTCGGCCTGGCGGATGGACCCTACCAAGAAATTGGTGGTGCCTGAAGTGAATGGTACCGTCCTCTGCGAGGAAGACCGAATTATCGCGAACCCCAATTGCTCCACAATTCAGTTGGTGATGACCCTGAAGCCGCTGCAGGAACGCTGGGGCATCCGGCGGGTGGTGGTGAGCACCTATCAGAGCGTGACAGGTACTGGCCAAAAGGCTGTGAAACAACTCCTTGGCGAGCGAGCCGGCAACAAAGAGCTGGCGGTCTATCCGCATCCGATAGACATGAACCTGATTCCGCACATTGACGTGTTTGGCGAGAACGGAACCACCAAGGAGGAGCTGAAGATGATGAAGGAAACCTGCAAAATTTTGGGCGATGAAGACATCCGCGTCTCTGCCACCTGCGTCCGCGTGCCGGTGATGGGCGGCCATAGCGAAAGCGCCAACATTGAATTGAATCAACCCTTTGAAATAGAAGAAATAAAGGAAGCCATTGCGGCAATGCCGGGTGTGGTCGTCATGGATGATCCGGCGAATGCCGTTTATCCGATGCCCCTGGAAAGTGCGGGCAAAGACGAGGTTTTTGTGGGCCGTATTCGGCGGGATCTTTCTCAGCCCAATACCGTCAACTGCTGGATAGTAGCAGATAATCTTCGGAAGGGTGCGGCTACGAATGCCGTGCAGATTGCAGAGTTGCTGCTGGCTAAAGGCTGGCTGCGTGAAGGCCTCTGAATCAATACTCGGGCTGTCATTTCTCTGTAAGAGTTCCCTTCGGAAGCGAGGTAGGGATAAGGTGGATTCTACCTTCGCCCCCTCAACGCTTACACACAGAAAATGAAGCTAAAACTATTCTTCTCGGCCGCGCTTCTGAGTATCACGACCGCTTCCTTTGCACAAGGCCCCTGGATGTATGACTCCGTGTCTATGGGTGCCGGATATGCCAACGATTACTACTACGGCCTCAGCCAGGGCACCAAGGCGTTCCGCATCGGTAACGACTGGGATCTGGCATTTCAAATGACCGTTTTCGGTGATCCTTCTTTCAATGCGACGGTGCGTGCCAACCATACGCGTCAGGGTGTTGAAGTGTACTCACTGCACCTTTCTGCTACCTCCCGCTTCGGCAATATGACGCCCGCAGATACTGTAGGCAAAACGGGCGCCGACAACCAACTCTTCAACGTGGACACAAGCTGGGGAACAGGTGCTTTCTACCAAAATCGTCGGGTGGAAAATCCCTTTGATTATGGCTGGGGCAGCTACGACATGGCTACGCACTACCTGAATGGCGATTCCCTCTATCTCATCAAGACCGGTGGAGAGGCTTATCAATTCTGGCTGGAGCAATACATCAGCTACCCCAACGATTCAGTGGCTTATATCTTCCACATCGCCAAGCTGGATAACAGCAACCAACATGACGTGAAGCTCTATCGTAAATCCAACGATGGTGATTTCAGCAACCGCCTCTTTGCTTACTACGATATTGCCAACAACGCCATCGTCAACCACGAGCCTATCCCGCGCACTACCTGGGATATGATGTTCACGAAGTACAAGACCCCCGTTCCCGGCCCCAACGGCATTGAGATGTATGATGTAACCGGCGTTCTCATGAACCTGTCGCGCGATGTGGCCAAGGTGTCGCACATGAACCCGGACGACATCAACGCCTCTAACTACCTCAGCTTCCAGAGCAGCAGCCTGATTGATGCGATTGGTTACGATTGGAAGACCTTTGTGAACCCCGGCCCCAATGGCTACTATCAGCTCAACGACAGCGAATCTTACGTCATCAAGACCTTCAACGGAAATAGCAGCGAATACTGGCAGTTTCAATTCACCAACTTCGCAGGCAGCAGCACCGGCAATATCAATTTCCGCAAGCGCCTGATTGCTTCCGTGGGTGTACACGAGGTTTCTCAAAACCAGCCTGAAGTATTTACCCTCGCGCCCAACCCGGCCCACAATCAGGCCATGCTGCTCATTGACAGCAAGACCGGCGGTCAGGCTCAGATGGTGATCACCGACAT
>JAMIQN010000167.1:0-7971 GCA_035914595.1 Chitinophagaceae bacterium
GCCTACACTTTGTTCTTTGCGTTTTTCACCACCAGCCCCTGGCAATGGTTGTTGCTCCCGATTGTGATAGCCTCGGGCGGCGTTCATGGTGCCATCGTCAACTGGTTTGCGCACAAGTATGGCTATATCAACTTTAAGCTGAAGAACACGGCAATGAACCTGCTCTTCTTTGACTTTCTGATGCTGGGCGAGAGCTATCACAACAACCACCACAAGCGCCCATCGGCTGCCAACTTTGGTCATCGCTGGCACGAGATAGACCCCATCTACCCGGTCATTCGGTTGCTGAATTGGTTACGCATTATTAAGGTCACAAAGGCAGCACCGGTTCCAGTGAAGGTGAAGGTGCGCGAGCTTGAGTGCATTGAGGCATAATCGGGGTACCCGAAAATTCTCTCAAATAAAACTTGCGCGTCCTGATTATAGAACGACGCTAGTGCCTCTGCTTGACATGCCTGCTTGTGCCGGGGCTTTTGCCGCTTCGTGGATAAGCAGAGCTTCTGCCTTCGCCAGATCTTGGCGCATCAATCCTGCAGCACTCAACGTAAGGCTGGGCGCCAACTGCCGATAATATTCAATTCCTGCCAGCAGATTCTGACGAAAAGACTCACGCGCACGCTGTGCTTTTTCGCTCAGTGTCGTCATGCCTTTGTTCAGTTCATTCTTGAAATAACTGATATAGAGATTGAGTTCGTTGCAGAAGACGTGAGGCCGCTGCAGGTGGTTGCCTAAAAAGCCTCGCCCATAGATATGGTTTACCATTTCCCGAAGGCTGAAGGTGCCGGAAAAGAAGGCCAGATTAGGCCCCGGGCAAATGGTTACTGCAGTCAGCTTGTGGCGAATGGGCAGGTCGTTATTGAGGCTCGCAGGCACACTCAGACCTTCGCAAAGACAGTCCTTCTCCTCTACAGCTTCGATGGCTGCTTTCAACTCATCAGGGGGCAATTTGCTTGCTTTTAATTGCTGAATCTTTAAGTGCTGATATTGTCGCGATGCAGTGCAGATGGGCCTATCCGTGAATTCGGTATTGCTCGAAAGAAACTTTTTGTAGCAGGGGCTGCCCGGCCTGCCTTTTTCAATACGCTGCTTGCGCTGCACTTCAGAGCTGCTGGGTCGGAAATTGTTGAAGGGAACACCAAGGGGCGAGGCATGGCTGAGATAATAATCTTCCGGCTTGGCAGCAGCTAACTGCGACCGCGTGTGCGCATCCACAGTAGTTACTTCGGGCACCAGCAAGAACGGGCTTCCCCAGCCAACGCTGTCAATGCCATAATGGTCGAGCAAGAACTGATGTTCGGCGGCAGTGCCTACCCCGCCTTGCACGCTGAGGCGCTGAGGCAATTGGGAGCTGAAGAGTGGCATCGCCTCGCGGCTAAGTGCGGCCTGGCACAGTTCAAAAAGTTCCTCGCGTAAGGCAGCACGTTTTTGACGAAACTCTTCCAGGATAGGCCCTTGCAGCAGTCCTTCCGTGGCAAACGCGTGACCGCCGCAATTCAACCCCGATTCTACCCTAAACTCAGAAACCCACACACCCTTTTTTGCAAGAATCTTTCCTTGCACCATCGCCGATCGGAAGTCGCTCACTTTTAGAATTACGCGCTTTGCCAATCGCCCATTTTCATCGGGCCGGAAGCAGGCAAATTGAGCGAGGTAGTTGTAAAGCCTGGGATTGTAACCCGCAGACAGCACCAGGGCAGAGTCCAGCTTGGAGTTTGCAAACCCACGCAGAGCCGCCATAGCATCCGCATATTCAGGAGGCCGTAGCTGGCCATCCTTCGAATAATTGTCCTTGTCCACTTTCGCCATGATATTGGCGTCTATAGCACCGAGCCGAATGTGCGCTCTGAGTGATTCCTGAGCCGCCGTGCGCATTGCCCCATCGGGCATCTCCATCATCTGCCGGTACTGCTCTTTCAGTGCTGAGGGAGGAAGCAGTTCGAAGTATTGAGTGATATCCGTACCCGGCTCAAAAGGCAGCTTACGAAGGGCGGCAGCCTGATCTGTAACCAGGTCATCAAGCAGGTCTAAGTAGGCTGTAGTTCGTGCAGCCCGGCTATCCTCTGCCGATTCAGGGATTGCATGAAAAGGCTTCCCTGCCTCCCGGCAATGATGCAGCCGCATATCCTCCAGCAATTGGTCTTCAACTAATGATACAACAGAGGAAATGCCGAAGCGCGCCACCTTCAGCGGCGTATCAATCGTGAAGGCCAGGCCCATCACGGGAATATGAAAACTATGAATGGGAGATGGCATAGGCAGGCGATGGCTTTTGAGTGGAATCGGCGAAACTCCACACCAGCGCAGGTTTGAAAACTGCCCGATATCATGATGCTGCCAAAGAAGGGACATTATCTCAATCTCTTAACAGCCTCGGAGCAGGATAGCTTAATGGCCGGACTTATTTACCCCAGCAGCCATTGATTACGGTACTTCTTTAGCTGGGCCATGCTGAGGTCGTCCCAGAGTTTCCATTTGGCGAAATCATTGATCTCACCGGAGGTCAACAGGCCGCAGCCGGGGCGGGTACGTACCTGTATTTGGCGAGGTCTTTACGTACTGCCTGAAAGGGCCGCGTCCGTCGGCTCAACGATCAGGTGCCCGGTAAGCGCTACCCGCTGTTTTGCCTGCGAAGGCTGCGCAATGGAACCAATAAACAGGGCGATAAGAAGGAAATACTTCATGGGATATGCGATGATTTTAGTCAGGAGATGCCACCTATCAACACAATCCATAGCGGAGGGCTCTTAAGGCCATTGTAATTTCGCGGCACTACCCGCCAAAGGCGTAGTCATGAAGATGTCTGACACCCTGCCGCTGACCGCTCCTTCCCTTACTGCCAAAGACTTTCAAACCGACCAGGAAGTGCGCTGGTGCCCTGGTTGTGGCGATTATGCCATCTTGGCTGCCGTGCAGAAAACACTGCCGCAGATCGGGGTGCCGAAGGAAAACATCGTCATCATTTCCGGCATTGGCTGCTCGTCGCGGTTCCCCTATTACACCAATACCTATGGCATGCATTCCATCCACGGACGTGCTACTGCCATTGCATCAGGCCTCAAGGCAAGCCGACCCGAGCTAAGCATCTGGGTGGTGACGGGCGATGGCGACGGGCTTTCCATCGGGGGCAACCATACGATTCACTTGTTGCGGCGCAATCTTGACATCAACGTCATGCTCTTCAACAATCAGATTTACGGCCTGACCAAAGGGCAGTATTCTCCCACTTCAGAGGCTGGCAAGGTGAGCAAGAGCACGCCGGTTGGCTCCTTGGATCATCCTTTCAATCCCTTGGCTCTGGCTATGGGCGCCGATGCCAGCTTCGTGGCCCGAAGCATGGACCGCGACCCGAAGCATTTGCAAGCCATCCTGCTTCGTTCTGCGCGTCACAAGGGGGCTTCATTCATTGAAATCTACCAGAACTGCAACATTTTCAATGATGGTGCCTTTGCTGCTTTTACTGAAAAAGGGAGCAAGGCAGACACTACGATTTTCCTGGAACAGGGCCAGCCGTTGCGTTTTGGCACCGATGGCAATAAGGGCGTGCGGCTGGACGGATACAAGCCCGAGGTGGTGCAGCTCGACAATGGCAGCTATTCCGCCGATGACCTGTGGGTGCATGATGAACAGGATTTGTTCAAAGCCCAAATTCTGACCCGTCTTTTCGATGATCCGGCAGAGGCCGACTTCCTGCCCCGTCCTTTTGGTGTGTTCTATGCGCACGAGCGGATGACCTATGAAGACGGTATGGCCCTTCAAATCGAAGATGCCATTGCCAGCCAAGGCGAGGGTGATTTGGATGCACTGTTGCGCGGCCGGGAGACTTGGGAAATTGGTGCGTAGAGGGGCATCTTGCGGAGACGCATTTTGTAAAGACGCATGATCATGCGTCTTTACCTGCATCAGGAATCCCTTACAGCCAAACCCGTATCTTGAAGAATTCCCTCAACCTTTCAAATTTTCCTATTGATATGAAGAAGACTCTTTTTGTACTACTGTGCCTGAGCCTGCTGCTTCCATCTATGGCGGATGGGAGGATTTGGTACGTGAATCAAAATGCAAGCGGAACACAGTCGGGAACGAGCTGGACCAATGCCTTCACGGACCTTCAGTCGGCGTTGAGCGCAGCCACCGGAACCGATTCCATTTTTGTAGCGAAGGGTACTTACATCCCATCGCGACCTGCCGATGGCTTTAGCGGAGATGTGCGTGATCGTGCGTTTGTATTGCCGGGTGGTGTCAGCCTTTACGGCGGCTTTGCCGGTACTGAAGTGTCCCTCGCAATCAGAGCTTCCGACTCCACTTCTCTACATGTCACGAATGCAACCATCCTCAGTGGTGATTTGGGTGTGGCTTCCGATAGCACCGATAATGCCTACCATGTGGTGATTGTCTCTGGTGCCAGCCGCGCATTGATGGACGGCTTTACGGTGACGCTTGGAAACGCTGATGGTTCCACTCCGCTAATGCTCGGAACTCGCGCTATCTATCGCCATTATGGTGGTGGCATCTACAACGACTCCAGCATGGTTACCTATTCTCACATGGTAGTAGCAAAGAACACAGCGGTCAGCTTTGACGATGCTGAAGGTGGCGGTGCCGGCATGTACAACTACAAGGGTAAGGTGACCATAGATTACATGGTCCTGATCCGTAACCACGCAGAAAACTGCAATGGTGGAGGCATGAAGAACTTTCTGTGCAATGCGCAGATCTCCCATAGCCGCTTTGTGAATAACCGCGCAGTGACCGGCGATGAAGGCGGTGGTGGCGTGGACAACAAGAATGGCAGCAACGCCATCTTCACGGACGTGGACTTTGTGGGCAACACGACAACCGGCTCCGGTGGCGGCATGTACAATGATCAAAGCAGTCCTCAGCTCTTACGCGTTCACTTCTCCAATAATTCTGCAGAAAGTTGTGGTGGCGGCATGGACACCGATGGCGGAAGCAACGCCTCCCTGACCGACGTGAGCTTTACCGGAAACAGTGCACAGGAAGATGGCGGCGGCCTTTACGGCTGGCAGAGCAGCGCTACCCTTACGCGCGTTCAATTCACGAACAACTATGCGATGAATAATGGCGGCGGTATGTACAACTACAATACCTGCAATCCTATGCTTACAAACGTCAGCTTTATTGGGAATCGTGCAGACAATGACTATGGTGGTTTTGGCCTGGAACGCAATTCCACAGCCATCCTGACCAATGTGCTTATCGCCCGAAATACCGCAGCACGCAATGGCGGCGGCATGGGTGCCCATGACAACAACGGCTCACATGCAACCACGATTCTTACCAATGTGACGATCGTCAATAACACCGCAGTCAACGGTGGCGGCGGTTATGACCACGGCACAACTTCCCAACTCCGCAACAGCATCATCGCAGGCAATTATCCGGATGATGTGGACATCAACACAGCGCTGGTGCCATTGTCCAAACACGATATCGTTGGCATTGACACCGGCCTTATCTACATCGCTGACGGCGCTACCAACCCGCTGGGCGTTGCTACCTCCTGGCCCGTCTTTGTGGATACCGGCCTGAGCAATTACCGACTGGCCACCGGCAGCCCCGCCATTGATGCCGGCGATAATTCTTTTTACAATTCCAGCAGCACACCTGATCTGTCTTCGATTACGGTCGATCTGCGCGGCGCACCCCGCATCATGGGCACCATTGTGGACCTCGGCGCCATGGAATATTGCACTACTACCATCGCTCCCACGGTGGGTATTGCCACCAATCCAGCCGGTTCATCCTGGGCAGCCACCACATACGTCACCTTCATCGCTACCGGTGCCAACCAGGGGGCCAATGCCCAATACGTCTGGACGAGAAACGATACCGTTATCGCCGGGGCCACGGGAAGTTCCTGGGTAGCTACAGCCGGCACTGACTTCCAAAATGGCGATACCATCGGCGTGACCGTTACTTCCTCGGAACCCTGCGCTTCGCCGGAGGATACTTCTGCATTCATGGAAGTGCATGTAATCTATGTCGGCGTGCCGGGCGTAACCAGCTCGGGTAGCGATCTGGCACTCTATCCCAATCCCGGAAATGGCTCCTTCACGCTTCGTGGTGCCCTTCCGCAAACGCCCTATCTGATCACAATAACGGATGCTACCGGCAAGAAGGAATATCAGCAGCGCGTGGTGCCTGCTCAAAAGGAAACATCCCGCAGCCTTGACCTGGCAGGCAAGCTGGCACCGGGCATGCACTTCGTCATTCTCAGCAACGACCAACAGGCTACAAAGGCCATTCGATTCATCGTTCAGTAGCGCTGCATCGTGATTATGATAAAGAGCCCGGAGGTATTTTCTTCCGGGCTCTTTTTTTTGAAATTGAAGCAGTCGTCGCCATTGATTCGAATCAATAAGGGCTGCTTCAGGTTCAACTTTGCCCCAACCATTTGCGTCAAAAACACGTCTTTGAAAAGAAGCGCGTCATCTTCCCAAAGACTCTTTCACCGCTCTCAAAATGAAAACAGATCATCAGCTCGCAGGTGCCGGTCTTTTGACTGCATTGGCTGCCTCACTCTGTTGCATCACGCCGGTTCTGGCTGTGATCGCAGGCATCGGCGGCGGGGCTGCGTCCTTCTCTTGGATGGAACCGGCTCGCCCCTACCTGGTCGGATTTTCTGTCTTATTACTTGGCTGGGCCTGGTACCGAAAACTGCGCCCGTCAAGGCCTTCCGATTGCTGCAATCCAAATCCCGCAAAGAAAAATTTCACGCACAGCAAGACCTTTCTTGGTATTCTAACCCTCTTCACGGTGGGGATGCTCACCTTTCCACTGTATGCACCCATGCTGTTTCCCAAGCCGACGCATCAGGCTGTTGTCACCGACACATCGAATATGCAAACCGTCGAATTTGGGATTAGCGGCATGAGTTGTTCGGCCTGTGAGGAAGAGGTCAATCATCAGGTGCAAAAACTGCCGGGCATTATCCGAACCATTACCTCGTATGATCATGGGAATGCTGTCGTCGTTTTCGATGATTCAAAAACTTCATCTGCGGCTATTGCTCAGGCCATTCGCTCCACCGGATATCAGGTCACAACTTCAAAGCTTCATTAAATGCAAGTGGAACTAAAATCTGTGCTTACCTGCCCAAACTGTGGGTTCAGCAAAGAGGAACTTATGCCGACGGATGCCTGTCGCTATTTCTACGAATGCGAACACTGCAAAACGATTTTAAAACCCAAGCCCGGCGACTGCTGTGTCTTTTGCAGCTATGGCAGCCTGGCCTGCCCTCCCGTTCAGCAAGAGAAAAACTGCTGCTGCAATGGTGCTGCATGACCGCAAGAGTAAAAACAGACGACAACCCATTCGACCGCACTTCATCCACAATTCAATACTTTCAGAAAAAATTCAGGAAATGAAAAACAAGATGCTCTCCCTTACCATCCTTGGCCTCGCAGCCCTGCTTCTAATTGGTTTTGCTGCCTGCAAGAAAAACGACTCTTCCGCGAACAAAACCGTCAAGCTGCTTTATCTGGCCTACCACGACGGCACGATCAGCGAATGCAAATACGAAGGCCGGCTGGTGTATTGCGCCGGCTCCAATGCCTACGATGGCGGCTCCACCATTTATGATGCAAGCGGAAAACAAATCGGCAGTTGTTCATATGCCTGGGGCACGCCGGACTCCATGTGCTTCCGGCTTACCGACTGCAAAGTGATCTACAGAAGTGCGCCCAATCTTCAAAACCTTCCACCGGTGGACGTGTACGGGCTTGCAGATTAATGCCGGCCATACACGCTTCTAAAAAGGAGCGCGCTACTTCATCCCATAAGGTCGGATAATTCGAACCTCAGGCCTTCATCCACGCAGGAACCTTCTTACTTCGACAGGTGCATGCTCCGCTCTTTGTAGAGCTGGCGGAACCAGGGGTCACGCAGATTTTTGATAAACTGAATAGCCTCTCCGGTGCTCTTCATTTCAGGGCCTAATTCAGCACGCACATT
>JAMIQN010000168.1:0-3413 GCA_035914595.1 Chitinophagaceae bacterium
TGGAGATGAGCCTGAAGAATGCAGAGGTTTTTCGGGACGACCTCCGCAATCGGAACCGGCTGCTTATCAGCGATGAAGTGCGGCAGGCAGCACGTCGCAATGTTCTGCTGGAATTGCAGGATGCCCTCTCGCTGCCATCCCTGCCAACGCATATTGAGTGCTTCGATAATTCCAATTTCCAAGGCTCCTATCCTGTCTCGGCAATGGTTTGCTTTCGCGACGGCGAGCCTGCCAAGAACGACTACCGCCATTTTCACGTCAAAACCGTAGAAGGCATCAACGACTTTGCAAGCATGAGCGAAGCGGTCTATCGCAGATACAACCGGCTGCTGCGCGAAGACAAGCCACTCCCGCAACTGGTTATTATTGACGGTGGTAAAGGCCAGCTCAGCGCTGCTATGGAAAGCGTGGATAAGCTCGGCATCCGCGGCAGCATGACGGTGGTGGGCCTGGCTAAAAAAGAAGAGAGCATCTTCTTTCCCGGCGATCAGGAGCCGCTCAACCTGCCCTTTGATTCAGAGGCACACAAGCTCATTCGCCGGGTACGCGATGAGGTACATCGCTTTGGCATCACCTTCCACCGCAATCTGCGCAGCAAAGGCACTTTCAAAAATGAACTGGAAGGCATCCCCGGCATTGGCCCCAAGACGGTCACCGAATTGCTGCAACGTTTCCGCTCGGTGAATAATATTCGTCGTCTTACAGAACGCGAGCTAACGGGGGCGGTAGGCGCCAGCAAAGCACGCCTTGTGTATGCCTATTTCCATCAGAATGATTCGGAAGAAGGCGCAGCCGATGTATGAAGAGACCTGTGCAAAGTCATTCAGCCACTGACTGCAATTCGCGACCTTCGCGCCACTTTCAATTTTCGCTGTGGAGCAACCCGCCTTTTCCTCTCGTCCGCCGGCCCTCATTCCTTCCATTTTAAAGATGAAATGCCCCTGTTGCCGCAAGGGCTCCATGTATTCCCGGCACAGTGTATTTCCGCTTTCGCACATGATGGATATGCCCAAGCGCTGCCCTGAGTGCGGGCAAAAAATGGAGCTGGAACTCGGTTTTTACTACGGCACCGGCTATGTGAGCTACGGCCTCACGGTCGCCTTGTTCATGCTCTATGCCGTGTTTTTCGCCATCGTGATCGGCTTCTCGTACAAAGACAACAGCGCCTTCTGGTTTTTAGGTACCGGCATCGCAGGCGTGCTGGTGCTACAACCCTGGCTGATGCGGCTTTCGCGAGTCATTTACCTCTACATTTTCGTACGCTATGGCATTCGGAGAGAGGGAAGAGAAGCTGCAGTAACACCTTCCGAAAAAGAAGCATCTACTAACGAACCGGCCTGAAATGCCACATGCGGCATCGTCAGGGTGCAATCTTCTGGTTGCAGCTATAATCCCGAAAAAAACACACTGAAGCACCTCAGGGGCGGATGTACAATGGCGAAGTCACAATCGTATCGCTGGTGTGCCCGGCCCGGTCTATCACCCACATTTTGTAGGTAACGGTATCGCCATGCAGCATGTGCAAGGTGTCAGCTCGGGGATTGATGAATATCCCCTGAATAGCAATGACGCCTTTCCCTTCAAGGCCTTTGATCGGGTCGCGGGCACCATCCGGAATGGGCGGGAAGAAGAAGCGCATCGTAGAAAAATTCGTGTCGCGCTGATCTTTTAGAAACACATCGTACTTGCCGGTGGCCGGGTCGTTGCCCAGGTCACCATCGCCGTCCGTGAACCCAAAACTGAGGTAGGCCGTGTCTTCAAAAGAGCCTCCCTTGATGCTATCCGGCCAAAAGGAAATAAAACTGATGGAAGGGGTCACCGGATTCGTGTTTTTTTTGCAGGCCCAAATGCCGATGAAGCAGAGCAGCAGGAAAAGCGGCAGCCGTAGGTTCATGTTGTCAAAGATATCTGAATGGGAAGCGCAGCAGGCGCAAGTTTTCGTGGAGTCTGTCACGGACTTGCATTTTGAAAATCGGGCATTGGAAGTTTTCGAATTTCAATACGAGGAAAATCCGCTGTACCGCTCTTTTTGCGAGGCCTTGCACCGGACACCGCACAAGGTCCGCAGCCTTTGTGAAATTCCCTTCCTGCCTATTTCTTTTTTCAAGTCACACCGCGTCTGGACCGGCAATCCTGCTCTGGAACCCGCCCTCGTTTTTGAAAGCAGCGGCACCACCGGCGACACGCCCAGCCGCCATTTCGTCCGCGACGCCAGCCTCTATGAGGCATCCTTGCTGCGCGGATTTCAGGAAGCCTTTGGCCCTCCTGAAGACTTTGTCTTTCTGGCTTTGCTACCTTCTTATCTGGAACGCAAAAATGCTTCCCTGGTACACATGGCACGTGTGCTGATGGAGCAGGGCAATCATCCCGAAAGCGGTTTTTTTCTGAATGAATGGGAGGCTCTGTCGGTCAGACTTCAGACGCTTCAGGCTGCAGGGCGTAAGGTCATTTTGCTCGGCGTCAGCTTTGCCCTGCTGGATTTTGCGGAAGCTTTTCCTATGAATCTTCAGGGCATCATCGTAATGGAAACGGGGGGTATGAAAGGGCGGCGCGAAGAATGGACCCGCACACAGCTTCATGATTTTCTCAAAGCCCAATGGCAGCTCCCTTCCATCGCTACTGAATACGGCATGACGGAACTGCTTTCGCAGGCGTATGCACAGGCGGATGGTTTGCTCAGCCCTTCACCGACCATGCGGGTGCTGGTGCGCGAGCTGAACGATCCGCTCCAGGTGTCGGAAACAGGGCAGGGCGCTTTCAACATCGTGGACCTGGCCAATCTGCATTCCTGCGCCTTCATTGCCACGGATGATATTGGCATCGTGCATGATGCCAATTGCTTCGAGGCCCTTGGACGCAGTGATTTTTCAGCGCTCAGGGGTTGCAGCCTGATGGTGGCCTAATGGCCTTCAACGTTTCCGCCTTCATACATCCGCTCGCCTGCTTCAATGGCCATCTTGACGCGGTTTTCTTCCGGCGGAATCGGGCAGTTGTAGCCTTCCTTGTAAGCACACCAGGGGTTGTAGGCATGATTGAAATCAACCCGAAGTCGGCTTCCTTCAATCTCAGAAATATGAAAATCCATATAGCGGCCACCTCCGTATGTTGTGATGCCGTTGGTCGCATCATAGAAGGGCACGAACAGCGCATCATCATGCAGGCTATCACCGGTGGCGGGCAAAATCTGATAAGCGAACAACTCAATGCCTTTGCCCCGCAGAAATGCCGGCAAGATGCCATACAAGCCATGATGTGGCAAACAGGAAATTCGTGCGTAAGCCCGTGCCCGCTTCGTGCGGCCACTATGAGTCGCTAAGAGAAAAGTAGGCTGCGCCTTCAAGACCTGAACACTTGCATGACGGAACAGAAAGCGGCTATTGTACTTGTAAAAGCGAATGCCGGCGGTGTCTTTA